>JBGVDR010000154.1:0-10041 GCA_045119455.1 Faecousia sp. | reverse complement strand
GGCCACGCAAAACGCGGCTTGTGCCTGCAAGCAGGCACGGCGGCGAGGGCTGAATTCAGGGCGATGGCACCCCCATTGGCCGTGGTTTTTTCGCCTTTGGCGACCACCGCCAATGGGGGCCGAGGGGGCGAAGCCGCGACGGTTCTGAAATTGCGCAGTGTGCAGGATGCGCCGGCATTGCCGGCACGATCCTTTTGCACATTGCGCAATTTCAGCCCCGTCGCCGCTTCTTTTTGCCCCCTCTTGCAATCGCCCTGAATTCAGCCCTCGCCGCCTGCGTCCGCTAAAGCGTCCGCAGCCGCGTTTTGCGTGGCCGCTCTCCGCGTCCCGTGAGGGTCTGAATATTACCACCTACGCGACGGGCTACGCCGTCCCCGTAGGCGGCTTTTTTATATCTTTAGCGGCGGGCAGGGCGTGCCCTGCCCTTGGCGGCTTGCGCGTGTTGTTTTGGTGCTGGCCACTTCGGGGTATGCCCCGAGCCCCTCTTGCGGGGGCGCGTGCCGCCCGCACCCCCCTCTTATTTGGCATTGCCTGGGTGAACACCCAGGTAACAAAAAAGCCGCCCATCGGCGGCTCTTCTGTCATTGTTCATCCGATAGCGGGATGTTATTTTCTTCGGGTGGGTAGTCGGGACCATCGTGCAGCCGCTTGTGTGCAGCTGCCCAATCTTTTACCAACTCATTAAGGAGCCTGCCTTTATTAGCTACCGTCGCGAGAATCTCGGCGACCTCATTGTCGACACGGAAAGCCATCATTTTCTGTGTCGTTTGGCCAGCCTTGCGGCCAGCCTTGCGGATTCTTTCTTTTTCTTCCATTTTTAGTATTCCTCGATTTTAATGTATGAATGTGGATTGAGTACGCCAATAGCGTAACCCATCCTAACTAACTTCGTTAGCCAACACCAAACGGCGTTGGTCGGGATGGTCGTAACACCATCCACCATCCTAAACGGTGTACAGTTTGCCACCGTTTCCCCTTGATGGCCTCGGAACGCGAGGCCGTCAGGGGTTTCGATTGCTATCAGTCGCATATGAAAGTGAAATAAACGTATCTATTATGTTCAACGTCACGAATACGGCAGAACCACTGATACTCTTTGTGGGATTGCCATGACCTTATAGGTTTGAATGTCACGATACAATTGTCGGGTGCTGGGAGCACTCCGTCGAAAGGTACGAAGTCAGTCAAAAGTTGTCCTTTGTCACAGACAAACCACTCACTGATTTCATCTAATTCCTGCATCCGCTGCAAACTGCGGAGCATTGTAAGATAGTAAACTCTATCAACTTCTCTTCCGTTTATCATATTATCTCGGGTTTTAGTGGGGCAGGGGGTGACCCCTACCCAGGTTAATACTTTACCAAATGTGCAGGGCGGGAGTTGGTTCGCCGTCCTCATTCTTGGCGATTTTTAGTGTGTAGTTCAGTCGCAGAGCGTTGACGATTCCAACGACTTCTTCAGCATTAAAGAATTGGTTCCCGTGGTTATTGCCAACGGTGTCACTGCTTCTCCATCCCCATGCGTAGGTGTGGAGGTCTTCGGGTGTTGACCACATCGCGAGGGTGCGGTTGATTTCTTCGTTGATTAGCCGTTTGGCTAACTCCAGTCTTTCATCATGATTCATAATTACTTTGCCCTTCCGGGACTTGGGGTTAAAATTAAACATATAACGGGCTCGGCGGCCTACCGCCTTGCAGTGTATCATCATGTCAAACATCTCATCTTTGGTACTGCAAAGATACACAAAAGTATTGACATATGCAAGTTTTCTATGTTAATACATACTAATAAATGTCTATACATCTATTAATAAGTGTTAACGACCGATTTGGCGAGCGGCGGGGGGCATGCTGCCCCCCTGCACCCCCTGCTACCATCCCACCACGTTAAGGATTCATAAATATTACTAATTCCGCGGCCACAACTTTACCACAGTTTGTAAGAAAAAATTACGTTAAACCACACCAACACCATACCAAGTCCAATGCAACTCCGAATTTGCTCCGACCAAAATTAATTTGTAGCTTTGCGGACGTTAAGAGATGTCCCGACTTCCGCGACCCCACCGGGGTGCTCCAGCGGCCTGCGGCCACTCGAGACCAGTACCTGGCTGATTCCGGGTGACCTAATACTATACCAATATGGCAAAAGGTAAACAAGGTGGCGTGTTCGGATTCCTGCGCGGCAGGGTAGGCAGCGTCACGTATTCCGTCCTTTCATCGGACAAGAGTTCATCGGGTAAGAAAGAGCAGGTCGTGCGCGCGCTTCCCGAATCAGTTTCCAATCCGCAGACCGCTGGGCAGGTCATGCAACGTATGAAGTTGGCTCCTGCACAGAAGTTCTACAGTGCTTTCAGAGAGCTGCTTTCGAACGCATTCCAGGGCGTATCTTACGGCGACGCTTCACGTCGTCACTTTATGGCACTGGCCATGAAGCAGGAGGGCCCCTATGTTCAGAAAGGTGTCGACCGCTTCATTCCTGCGGCTTATCCTTTCTCGCAGGGTTCACTTCCCTCCGTCGGAATTGAGCCGTTCGCTGGAGGTGCTACCGTTATCACGCTGGCCAACGAGGTGGCTGCGGGTGTGACTACCATCACAAATGCCGAGTTCGCCGAACTGCTGGGCATTGGCACCGACTATCAGATTACGGTAGCCGTGGTGAACAACGTCAATGGTGTTTTCATCCCGTCGTACATTCCGTTCGATAACCGTCTGAAGATTGCAGACCTGCCCGAGGGCACACTGGCCATTGCTAACGGCCATGTGACCATCAGCCCCGCGGCTCTTGGTTTCGACACTTCGGCCATGGTAGCATGCTGCGTCGTTCTGTCGGTGCAGGATGCATCCGGCAACTGGCTCCGTTCAACCCAGGACATGGTTATCAGCAACGAGCTGCGTAACTCTCTGTATGGTCCCGACGCTCTTGAGGCTGCTATTTATAGCTATCAGAACTCCACTACCGCTAATAGCGTTAACAGTGCCTGGTACTACAACCTTGGCCTCTCGCAGGCTTGGGGTGGCAAACTCATCACCGTCACCATGGACTTGGAGCAGAACGGACAACTGGATGACAAGGCCGTTATCATGGGTATCCAGCAGATTGATGGCCGCGTTATCCGCACCGTCTTTGCTACGGCTACCACGGACGATGGTCTCATTGTATATGTCGAGGGTGGCCGCGTGACTACCAACGCACTGGGTACCGTGTCAGAATTCAAGACGCTCCACATGGGCGAGTACAACAACATCGAACTGTGGCAGGAGGGATATGCCGCACAGTTGGGTCTCTACTCAGGTGGCGGTACGACTCCGGCTCCCGTCAGCGAACTCTATTGGCGCAGTCTGACCGCACAGATTGAGGGTGGTTCCAGCGTTACCCGTAAGTGCATCGTGACCCCCGACGGCAAACTGCTGAAAGTTCACGACCAGAACGGCAACGATTACTATTTCTTCGCCGCCCATGAGGACAGTAGCGCAATCTATTGGACCATTGGCAACAGTGCAACAGAGGTAGCAAACTTCTCCGAGGCCGCTGGCGGTGCTACTCAGGTTGAAGGTGAGGTTGCCGAGGGTACCACTACTTTCACCTACAACAATGTTCAGTACTACTTCGACGCTTCGAAGTTCACGCCCGACGTGCTGGGCCCGTATCTTACCCGTACGGCTTATTGGCGCGAGTTCACGTATGAGCAGGGTGGTGAGACCAAAACTGCTAAAGCCCTTGTTAACGAGCAGGGTGAAATCTTCGTCGTGCCCGATGATGAGTACGGTGATATGGTCTGCTACAAGACGGCGACTAAGACAGAGGTTGCTACGGATTCTACTACACCGTTGTATGGTGTTCTCACCGGTATCAAGGAAGAGTGGGGCTTCGAGGCTCTCACCGACGAACAAATGCCGGAGGGTACGAACACCGACGTTACTCTGCCTGCTAAGGGTGATTTACACCAGCAGGTGTACGAAATTCGTAACAATGTTACCACACCGAACGTCGCTGACTACACCGCTTGAACATGACCACGAAAAGCAGAGCCACAGAGTACACGGTGGCAGTAGCTTCGTTTGTAGCTGCTGTGGCTCTTGCTTTCACTTCTCTCATATTGAGCGACGAGCACGAAGTTGCCGCGGGCAACTGTACGCTCGTCGCTCAATTCCTTTTACTAACCGCATCTATTTTCGGAATCGATTACAAACTCAATCATTATGGTACCACTAACCCAGGTAAAAGAAATCATCATCCATTGCACGGCGAATCGTCCCGGGTGCAAAATGACGATGCAGGATTTTCGACGTCTGCATCGGGCGAGGGGATATGAAGATGTCGGCTACCACTTCATCGTTTTTGAAGATGGCCACGTAGAAGAGGGACGCTCCATCAAGTACCAGGGCGCACACTGCAAACGAGGTGGCCACAATCATCATTCCATCGGTATTGCATACGTCGGTGGTCTCAATGCGCAGGGTGTCACAGAGGACACACGCACACCAGCCCAGCGCACTTCACTGCTGCTACTCATCCGAAAGCTATCGTTACAGTACCATGTACCCGTATATGGTCACAGAGACTTCGACAAAACAAAATTCTGCCCATGCTTCGACGCTCACACAGAATATTCGTGGCTTTAGCAATAACGTGCCTGATTGAATCATGCAAAACCGTCCATGAATGTACGCAGCTGGCCGTTGACACCACTAAGTTACAAAACACGGTGGCGAAATCATTTCATTTCGCACTCACCGACACCATCGACTTTTGGCTGCTCGACGTGGATAGTACCCGCCCATCACGACGAATGATACGTCACACCCAGGTCAAGCAACAAGACACCACAGAGGCCAACGCCGAAGTGTCTCGCATGAAGAACCACGCCGCTCACGTCGTGCAAGATCATGCGGCCACTTCACCGTCAGCCTCTCATATAAATCTTTGGTTATATATAAAGTTGTGTTTGATTATTATCGTTTTAATGTTAATTATGGGTAAACTCAAAGTTAGATTGTTTTAGGTTAGTAGACTTGGTATGAATAGTGTACCGTTCCGAAAAGTTGGTGCTTTCTAATTCATAGCACAATCGGGTTAAGCGTAACCCAAGAGCGTGACATCATCCGTGAGGCTGGTGTCACGCTTTTACGTAAAGTTTACGTAGATTTTTCCCAAAAAATTTGCATCATCGAAGATAATACACTAATTTTGCAGCCGTCCGAGGATAAGAGGCAACGCAGGGGTGCGACCTCCGAACGTAGGCAACGGGCACTGGCAGTGCTTTGGGGGGTCTACAGCAATGTAGGCCTTTCTTTTTTGAGATACAATCGGCATTAAGCTAATTCGTTGTTTATCATAAAGACTGCCACCCGAGTACGGAAATACGCCCCTACTCAAAGCACAATTTTATGATAAACAAAGGTTCAATGAGTGTGACCGTTCGAAAGGTCACGACCAAAGAGGAAAAGCCCTACTTTTCCCGAGTTATTGACGATACCGCTCCCGGTATCGATGTAAACATCATCCTCTCTGCTCTCCGTATGTTGTTTCGTGGTGACATGTTCAAAATTACAATTGAGACCTATGGAGAATGAGTTATCACTAAAGCAGGCCGTTGTCTGCTTTATCATCAATGCAGCCCTCTTCCTGCTGGCTGGTTTAGTGTGTACAATTGAACGTGGAGGATATTAGTATGGAGAATTACATTGTAATCAACGGCGTTCGCCACGACGTTATGAGACGAAAAGGAGTCTCATGCCATGAGTGTTCATTGTATGATTGTTGTTCACATGCAACTATAGTATGTGGTATTTTTGCAAATAATGATTGGGACGCTATTTCAGAATATTATTTTGTTAAACATCAAAATTATTAAAATCATGAACAGATTAGAAGTAATCGGCAATCTCGGAGCCGACGCAGAAGTGAAGACCGAGAATGGGAAACAGTTCGTTTCGTTATCAATCGCAGACACCCGCCGTCGCAAAAAAGCAGATGGGACCATCCAGGAATCTACGATGTGGGTATCGGCCACCATCAACGGCGACGGTGGCGAGTTATTGAAATACCTAGTTAAAGGTGCCAAAGTCTGTGCCATCGGCGACATGGAAGTCCGCACCTACCACAGTGAGAAGCAACGTGCTATGGTCGCTGGCGTGAAGATGTTCGTGCGCGACATCCAGCTAATCAGCACCAACGTGGACGATGTACCACGCGACCTCTACGACGCAGACGGTGTGGCACACCGTGTTTCTAAGCACTTCTATTGCGACACGGCGAAGAAAAAGGAACTCTACAACCGTAGAGGTGAGATTTTTACTTGCGACAAACAAGGCTGGGTGACAAAGCAAGCCGTCACACCCACCAGCGAGACCGCAGAAACCAACGAATCAGCAGCGCACTAATTTTTGCCCTATGAAAGAAACCAACGTCCGATGCAGGCTCTTGCAAATATGTGACGAACTAAAGGCCGAGGGGTACCGGGTGACCGGCTCCCTCGGCTCAACCGTTTTTGCGCTTCGTCACCCCAACGGAAACCGCATGACCATCACCTACACAAACGGAAAAATCGGCTACCTCAAAAACGGCCACCTCGTCAAAACAGAACCAGTCAAAACCGTCACTGCCTCTCCCGGCACGTAAAAAACCCGAAGCAGGTCGTGACGAGAGTTAATTAGTATCATGATAGAGCGGTGTGTCAACATAGATTGGCTGGAGGTCTATTGTTTAGAGGATGCGTTAACGTACCCTCACAATGCCGAGTACTTCCGAAAGCAGGGCTTACACGTCGTTGAGCGTGAATATGGCACACCCGTCTATCATGAAATGTTCACAATCTTCGACCATCGTGACCAGCCATTGATTGAAGTTCGTCGTAACCCTAAATCAGCCATCGGAAAGCAGATACACGGCGTTCTTGATCCTAATGCTTGTCACGTCCGACTAACCAACCGGACGTGCTATTTTAACCAGCCCGTACAACTCCTACAAACTTTTCTCGAGCAATACGGTTTACATCTTCAGCGAATCAGCCGTCTCGACATCTGTTTAGACTTCACCAAGTTCGATTACGGTGACGACCCCGGTGACTTCATGGCACGTTACTTCAAGCACCGTTATTCCAAGATAAACCAAGCCAACATACGAGCCCACGGCAAAGATATGTGGGATGGCCGACTATGGAACAGCGTGGCGTGGGGTAACGAGAAATCCATGATTGGTACCAAGTTCTACAACAAAAGCATGGAACTTCGTGAAAAGGCAGACAAGCCGTATATACGGCAAGCATGGTGTGCAGCTCATTTGATTGACGATGCGGACAGTGGAGTGAAGTACACGAAGAATGACGATGGTACCATCACCACCACCAAGCCCGATGTTTGGCGAGTGGAGTTTTCCATCAAATCCAGCACACGCAATTGGTTCGTTATCGAAAACTACAAGGGTGCTAAGAAGACAATCGAGAGCAAAAAGCACACGCTGGCCATGTACCAAACCAAGGACGATTTGCTCACCATGTTCTTTAGCTTGGCCGACCACTACTTTCACTTCAAGTACTTCCAGCCAAGCGTCCGCAAAGACCGATGTGTAGATAAAATGCTATTCCGAACCAAAGAAAAGCAGGTGCACTACAAACTCGAGAACGTAGCCACCACCACCACACCCGAGAAGTCAGCACAACGGCTAATCAACATGCTAACCAAGTACCGGGACGAACATGTTACTCCCGACATCTACAAGGCTTGCAACACCATCATATCTAAGTTGCTGGAGGAGGTTCACACCATATCCATGCCAATGCCATGGGACATGACAGAGGTGAAAGCATTGCAGCTACTCATACAACGACGCATGCAGGCCAACACGCCACACGCAGAGCGGTTAGAGGACATCATCCAGCTACTCAAAGCGACCGAATCAGACCCGCTTTTCTAAACCTAAAAAAGGCGGGACAGTAGTCCCGCCGTCGGATTTCCAATATAAAACTCTCAAAACCCGCACCCACACACGGTTTCAACACGGTTTCACTCATACACGCCCGCACACGCAGACACACACGCACAATGATACAACCAAAGGACATACACATACTAATAGCTTGCGAAGAATCACAAGCAGAGTGCCAGGCATTCCGAGATAGAGGCTTCAAGGCATATTCCTGCGACATCCAGCCGGTTCGTAGAGGTGGCAATCCATATTGGCACATACAAGGCGATGTGACCGGGTTACTCCACGGCGACACCGATTTCAACGTGCAGGCAGGTTATTTACGATGTGTTCCCAGGTGGGACATGATAATTGCCCATCCACCATGCACGTATATATGCAAAGTCGGTTCTGTGAGGATGAAGCGAAACGGGGTAATAGACCCAGATCGTTTCGCCAAGATGCAGCAGGCCGTGAAGTTCTTTTATGAGTGCCTGGGTGCTTCAGCAAGATTCGTAGCAGTCGAGAACCCACTACCGATGAAACTTGCAGGTTTACCCCATCCCGACACCTACGTTTGCCCATCATGGTTCGGAGTGAAGTACACAAAGAAAACCCTCTATTGGTTGCGCAATCTACCACCAATTATGCCCGAGATTGAGCACTCACACCCAAAGTCGTTTGTACACAGCTCCCGTGGAAAATACCGTTCACGCACATTCCCACAACTTGCACAAGCCCTTGCAAAGCAATGGGGTGATTATATCCTCGATGAATTGAGGAAAAAAGAATCAACGACCAAGTAATCGGGGGCTCACGACATCCCTTTGCGGTGCGACTGGGCTCACGCCGTCCCGTGTGGGTCATTAGGGCTCACGCCGTCCCGTGTGGGTCATTGGGGCTCACGCCGTCCCTTTGCGGTGCGACTAGGCTCACGCCGTCCCGTGTGGGTCATTGGGGCTCACGCCGTCCCGTGTGGGTCATTGGGGCTCACGCCGTCCCGTGTGGTGGGGTTGCGGCCGCGGCTCGTGGCCCCACTCGGTCGCTTCGCTCCCTCGGGGGCCGTCGCCGCGTCCGGGGGGCTCCCCCCGCGGCGTTCGCCGCGGCCCCGCGCCCCCTGGTCGTCTTCCGCCCGCCCTCCGGGCGTTCGTCTTCCTCGCCCCTGCCCCGTCTTGGGCGCCCCTTCCGGCGCCCGCTTTGGGCCCCTCCCTTCCCCGGGGCCGTCGCTTCTCGCCGGGGGTCGGCGGGGGTGGGGCCTGCTGCCCCCCCCGGCCCCGCGGCCGCCCTTATTCAGGGCTGCCCCCCCCGCTGGGGGCGTCGCCGCCCCCTTCCCCCCCTGCTTTTCTTTGGTGGGCTGCTCTGCTCTTATCTCTCGTTCCGTCGTCTCGGGGGAGGGTACGTGCCCCATCCCCCTCGTTTGGGCTTTATGCAGGCTGGGGCGACCGCCCGTTCGGTTGCCGTCACGCAGTGCCGTCAGCCTGCGCCCGCCCGCCCAGCCTGCGAGGGGGCTCACGCCGTCCCTTCGCGGTGTGGGCTACGGGCAGCGCCCTCGGGATATTTTTGAATCCCTCGGCGGGGGACTATGCCCCCGCCCGCCTTTGGCGGGGTTCGCTGCCCTGCGCGTGGAGTTGTGGCGGTCCGCCGGTAGTGGCGTTCGTATCTGACACGCTCTACGGCAACCCTTCCATCCAGCGTTGAGTGGTCGTAAGTTTGGTAAGCGGGCAGGTAAATATAAGCACTATTATGAGTAAATAGAACCTGCCCCTTTGGGGGCAGAACCTGATTTATCATAATAGCTTACCCTTATATTTACCTGCCCGCTTGGTTCTTTTGCGGGGGGCTATCCGCCCTCCCGCACCCCCTCTGTCGGGCGGGGCCCCATTTCCCCGCCTCTCCATTCCTGCCGGGGCCCCAATTCCCCGGCATTCCCCCCCGCCGTTGGCGGGAGAGCGGTAGCGGCCGGGGGCCGCTGGTTTTTTATCGGCTACGCGCGGCCACGCAAAACGCGGCTTGTGCCTGCAAGCAGGCACGGCGGCGAGGGCTGAATTCAGGGCGATGGCACCCCCATTGGCCGTGGTTTTTTCGCCTTTGGCGACCACCGCCAATGGGGGCCGAGGGGGCGAAGCCGCGACG
>JBGVDR010000153.1:0-23818 GCA_045119455.1 Faecousia sp. | reverse complement strand
GTGAGAAGTGCCCCCGCTGCTGGATGCACTCCGAAAGCGCAAACGCCGAGGGTCTATGCCCCCGCTGCGCCGCCGTCATTGCCAAGCTGGACGTGGAAATCTAACCTCCATTCGAATATTGTAAAAGGCACCAGCCCTTCGGCTGGTGCCTTTGTCATCCTTGCGAAAGGAATCCATGAGTATCGTAAAAAATGATTATTTACGGGCATGGCCCGTGGCAAATCGCGTCACCTACCCAGGCGGTAATCCCACACCATTGGGCACACTCGGTAACGAACGGCTCTGTAAATCGTATAGAAATGTCTGTCATCGCGAGGGCCTTTGGGCCCGTGGCGGTCTCCTCTAAAGGGAACTGATACGTTTTATTATAAGGAGATTGCCACGTCGCGCAAGCGCTCCTCGCAATGACACACTTGTGATTACACCGCCAAACAAGCATTTATCGCGCCGTAGGGCGGGGGCCTCCCGCCCTACGATATCCTAATAACGTAAACAATCATTTAACCCCTCAAAAGCCCACCCTTGACAGAGAAAGGAATTTTCCCAAAAACGAAAAATAATGCTTGACAAATGCCGTTTGCGTGCTATAATAAGCGTGTTCTGTTTGAGCCGCCGGTATAGCTCAGTTGGTAGAGCAACTGATTTGTAATCAGTAGGTCGGGGGTTCGAGTCCGTCTACCGGCTCCATCCAAAGTAACGGCTTTTACAGACTCGAACAATCAAATGCGATGCGGATAAGCGTTGCCGACGAGGACTTGACCGAGTCGCTCCTTGATTCAACGAGTCCGTCTACCGGCTCCAACAAACAGGAATTGAATATGGGGGAGTTCCCGAGTGGCCAAAGGGGACAGACTGTAAATCTGCTGCGTATCGCTTCGATGGTTCGAATCCGTCCTCCCCCACCACAAAAGAGACACACCATTCGGTGTGTCTCTTTTGTGCGTATGAGCATTTGAGACGGATTCGCCCGGCCATAGCCAGGCGAATCCGTCCCCTCTATGATACATTGTACACACTGTCCCAGAACAAGATTATCCCCCTCCTCTTTGTTTTTCCTTGACAATTCCTCCCCCCTTCGATAAAATAAGACTATCTACGAATTGGGAGGAATTTGCCATGAAAGACACCCGTCCCATTGATATCCAGGTCGCAGAACTGACCCCGGAGCATAAACGCAAAATCCCCAAAATCTACAAGGCTCATCTACTTTTCTCCTTCGTCCTTATCGGCGCATTGCTGGCGGCCCTGCTATTTGCCCAAATCGGTGTTTTTACCGCCCGTTCTGATTTGGATGCCGTTCAGCACAAAATCCATGCCGGCGGCTCGTTGGGCGGCATTCACTATTTCGCCGAGGAAACTGCCGCATATGAGGCCTATGACTCCGCCATCCATACCCGGATGCTGGTTTCCATCATCGGCGGCATTTCGGTGCTGATTCTGGCTCTTGGGGCACAGGTGTTTATTGCCAAAAAGTTCCCCTTCTACAGCGAAAAGAAGTATACTTACCTGAAAAACTCTCCCCGACGGGGCTGATAATCCGCCGAAAGCCTCCCGGCTTTCGGCCTTTTCACGAATCCAAAAAGGCGGTGCTATTTTGAAAAAACGACTTGAGCTTTTGCTCACCTTTATGAAAATCGGTGCCTTCACCTTCGGCGGCGGCTATGCCATGCTATCCGTCATTGAGGACATCTGCGTGGAGAAGAAAAGGTGGATTACCCACGAAGACATGATGAATATCACCGTCATTGCCGAGTCCACCCCCGGCCCTATCGCTATCAACTGCGCCACCTTTGTGGGCTGTAAGCAGGGCGGCTTTTGGGGCTCCGTGGCGGCGACACTGGGTGTGATTTTCCCCTCTTTCGTCATCATCTACGCCATCTCCATGTTCCTCAATCAGTTCCTTGAGATTACCCTGATTGCCAATGCCTTCAAGGGTATCAAGCTGGCGGTTGGTCTGCTGATTATCAGCGCCGCCATCAAGATGTTCTCCAAGGTCAAGAAAACACCCCTGTCCGTATCCATCATGGTCTGCGCCTGCACCGCTATGCTGGCCATCGACTATTTCTCCCTAAACTTCTCTTCTATCGGTTTGCTGGTCATCGCCGGCATCATCGGTGTGGTTGCGTTTAAGCTGAAAGGCGGTGCGGCTGAATGATTTATTTGGAACTGTTTTTAGGCTTTCTCTGGGTCGGTTGCTTCGCCTTCGGCGGTGCCTATGCTGCCATTCCCCTAATTCGGGACACTGTGCTGTCCTACGGCTGGCTGAATGACGAACAGCTGACCTACATGATTGCCGTCAGCGAAAGCACCCCCGGTCCCATCATGATCAACCTTGCCACCTATATAGGCAGTGATCAGGGCGGCATTTTGGGTGCGGCATTGGCTACAATTGCCGTGGCACTGCCCGCATTTCTGCTCATTCTGCTGATTATGATTGTGCTGAAAAACATCCTGAAAAACCGCTATGTGCAGGCCACCCTCGGCGGTCTTCAACCCTGCATCATCGGCATCATCCTGTCCACCGGCATCTACATGACCCTAAGCAACCTGATTCCCGCCAAAATTTCCGATATCGACTGGCGAGCCATCGGCATCACCGGTGTCCTGGCGGCCATCACCTTCGGCTCCAAGCCCCTGCTGAAAAAGAAAGTCTCCCCCATCGTGCTGATTCTCATTGCTGCCGTGTTGGGCATGATTGTTTACAGTTTCTAAGGAGGATGCCATGAGCGCTCTGATTTCTGTCATCGTCCCCGTGTACAACCGGGCAAATTACCTGCCGGAGTGCGTGGATTCTCTGCTGAAGCAGACCTATTCCAACCTGGATATCATCCTGATTGACGACGGCTCCACCGACAACAGCCCCGCCCTTTGCCGGGAATATGCCGTCATGGACAGCCGGGTGATTTTCCTCCAGGGTGCACACGGCGGTGTATCCGCCGCCCGGAACCTGGGTCTGGACGCGGCTACTGGCGACTACGTCTACTTTCTCGACAGCGACGATGCCATCCACCCCACCCTGTTACATACGTTGCTGACCGCTATGGAACAGCACAATGCCCCGTTAGGCTGTACGCTGCTTTCCAATGTTCCCAACGAACATTGGCCCCGGGTCAGCTCCGTCATGACCCAAACGCCCCCGGCTGTTCAGCCCAACTTCCGGGACTTCAGCACCACCATGGCCCATGTATTCCAGCTCCAAAACCCCATTTTCGGCTTGATTGGCAGTGTGATGATGGCCCGGGATTTGATTGGCTCCACCCGCTTTCGGGAGGATTTGTTCATCGGCGAGGATTTCTACTTCATCTATGAGAACCTGATAAAAGGCGCCTCCTCCGTGATTATCCCCCGGCGGCTGTACTTCTGCCGCCACCACGATTCCAATGCCACCGATGTCTACACCTATGCGTCCTTCCAAAACCGCTGGCTCCGCCGCCAGCTGGTATGGGAAAACGAGCAGCAGCTGGGACGCGAAGGCAACGCCAATATGCAAAAAATCAGCACCTTCTACGTCTACCTCAATGCTATCCTCTCCGGGCAGATGCCCAAGCCGGAGCAAAAGCTGATGATTTCCTTCATGAAGAAAAATCGTAAGACTCTGCTCAGCGCCATGGGCTTTGGAATGAAGCTTCGATTCTACCTCCACGTCTGGCTGCCCTTCACCTACCCCCTAAGCTACAAACTCAAACGGAAACTGAAAAAATCCCACCGTTGATGTTGACTTTACGACGGAAATATGGTAACATTTAATAGAACTTTTTTATGGAGGTTACTGTCATGGAACATATCAAGACCATCGAGACCCGCAACCTGTGTGAGAGCGCTAAGAACGGCGGCTGCGGCGAGTGCCAGACTTCCTGCCAGTCTGCTTGCAAGACCAGCTGCGGTATCGCCAATCAGCAGTGCGAGAGCAAGTAATTGCAACTGCAAAATGCCGCCGGTTTCGGCGGCATTTTTTCATGAGGAGAGATAAATTATGATTCATCAATATAAACTCGGCGGCTACAACATCGTGCTGGACGTTTGCTCCGGTGCAGTCCATGTGGTAGACGAAATCGCCTACGACATCATCGCCCTGTTCGAAACCCAGGACAAGGACGCTATTCTGTCGACCATGGCAGAAAAATACCCCACCGTATCCGCCACCGACCTGGCTGAATGCTATGACCAGGTGGTCAGCCTGAAGGATGCCGGTAAGCTCTTCGCCCCGGATACCTTCGAGCCTATGGCGGGTAAGCTGAAGCAAAAGACCGCCGGGGTCATCAAGGCGCTGTGTCTGCACATCGCCCACAGCTGCAATCTGAACTGCTCCTACTGCTTCGCCAGTCAGGGCAAATACCACGGCGAGCGGGCGCTAATGAGTTTCGAGGTGGGCAAGCGGGCCCTGGATTTCCTCATCGAGAACTCCGGCACCCGGCGCAACCTGGAGGTGGACTTCTTCGGCGGCGAGCCCCTGATGAACTTCCAGGTGGTCAAGGATTTGGTCGCCTACGCCCGTAGCATCGAGAAGGAAAAGGGCAAGAATTTCCGTTTCACCCTTACCACCAACGGTGTACTGGTGGACGATGACGTGATTGAGTTCGCCAACCGGGAGTGCCACAACGTGGTGCTGTCCCTGGACGGCCGGAAGGAAATCCACGACCGCTACCGGGTGGACTACGCCGGCAACGGCAGCTGGGAGCGCATCGTGCCCAAGTTCCAGAAGTTCGTGGAGGCCCGGGAGGGCATGGGCTACTACATGCGCGGCACCTTCACCCATGCCAACCCCGACTTTTTGAAGGACATCCAGCAGATGCTGGATTTGGGCTTCAGCGAGCTGAGCATGGAGCCCGTGGTCACCGCCCCGGGCGACCCCTCCGGTCTGACCGAGGAAGATTTGCCCATTGTTCTGGAGCAGTACGAGCGTCTTGCGGAGCTAATGCTCCAGCGAGACAAAGAGGGCAAGCCCTTCACCTTCTACCACTACATGATCGATCTAACCGGCGGTCCCTGCATCTATAAGCGCATCTCCGGCTGTGGCAGCGGCACCGAGTACATGGCTGTCACCCCCTGGGGCGACCTGTACCCCTGCCACCAGTTCGTAGGCGACGACAAATTCAAACTGGGCAACATCTACGACGGTGTGACCAACACCGCCATCCAGTCCGAATTCGCCGCCTGCAACGTCTATGCGCATCCCGAGTGCCGGGATTGTTGGGCACGGCTCTACTGCTCCGGCGGCTGCGCCGCAAATGCCTACCACTCCACCGGCTCCGTCACCGGCGTGTACGAATACGGCTGTAAGCTCTTCCGCAAGCGCATGGAGTGCGCCATTATGGTAGCCATCGCCCGGGCACTGGGACAGTAATATGGAAACACCCATTTTCCGATTCGTGCAAGGCTACTGCAGTCTTCTGAATACCCGCCTGCACATGCCGGGTCACAAGGGTGTAATGCTGCTGGGAATGGAGTCTATGGACATCACTGAAATTCCCGGCGCAGACGATTTATACCACCCCACCGGCATCATCGCCGAGAGCGAAAAAAATGCCACCGCACTCTTCGGTTGTCCCACGATTTATTCCACCGAGGGCTCCAGCCAGTGTATCCGGGCCATGCTGTACCTGCTTACCCTCCATACCGGGCATCGCCCGGTGGTGGCCGCTGCCCGAAATGTGCATAAAACCTTTCTATCCGCCGCTGCTCTGCTGGATTTGGATGTACGTTGGATTTGGCCCCAACAGGACGACAGCTACCTATCCTGCCGCATGGATTTGGCAGCGCTTGATGCCTTTTTTTCTGCTGAAAAGCACGATGCCCTCTACATCACCAGCCCGGACTACCTTGGCAACATGGCAGATATCCCAGCTCTGGCAGAGATTTGCCATCGGCACGGCGTTCTTCTGATTGTTGACAATGCACACGGCGCCTACCTACGGTTTTTGAAGCCCTCCCAGCATCCTATTGACTTGGGCGCAGACATTTGCTGCGACTCTGCGCACAAGACCCTCCCCGCCCTTACCGGCGCGGCATACCTGCATATTTCCCCCAATGCGCCGGAGGTTTTCCTCCGCCGTGCCAAGGATGCCATGGCCATGTTCGGCTCCACCAGTCCCTCTTATCTAATTCTGCAATCCCTGGATTTGGTGAACTATTGCCTGGACACCGATTTTCCCAAGGAACTGGCTTCTTTTCGCTCCCGGGTATGGTTTTTGCGGAAAGAGCTGGTGGAACGGGGCTGGGATGTGATTTCCGACGAGCCTATGAAGCTGACTCTCCGGACCAAATCCCACGGCTTCACCGGCACACAGCTGATTCGGATTCTTGCCGACGAGCAGGTGATTTGCGAATTTGCGGACTCAGATTACCTTGTCATGATGTTCAGCCCAAAAAACAGCGATACCGCCATCGAGAAAATCCGCAAGCATATTGTCAGCCTGCCCAAGTTCCGCCCCATCAAGCAGGAGCCACCCAAGGTCCCCCCTTGCCAGCAGGTGCTTTCCATCCGGGAAGCTATGCTTCGCCCCAGCCACCGGGTGCCTATTGCGGAAGCGGTGGGCTGTGTCCTGGCAGAGCCGGGCATCAGCTGCCCCCCTGCGGTTCCCATCCTGGTCTGTGGTGAGCGAATCAGCGTCGAAGCTGTCGCTGCATTCGAGTATTACGGCATCACCCATTGCGAAGTGGTTGATGATTCTGATTTGTAAAGGATTGTTGTGCATTTCAGACATACTAAGCAAGCCTTTCTCCGCCAAACCTCATTTGTCTTTCGCCAAATACCCGAATGCACACAAGCATTCGGGTATTTTTGCATACAATTGTGGAATATGTGAATTGATTATGAATGCACTTTGTGCTATAATGCAAAAGTATTTTTTCCTAAGGAGGATAACAATGAGTAAAGAAAACTTGCAGATTCTGATTTCCATGGTCATCTACATGGCCGCCGTCATTGGAATCGGCATCATTTACGCAAAGCGAGCCAACAAAAGCTCCGACGCCTATTTCCTGGGCGGCCGTTCCCTGGGTCCCTGGGTCACCGCCATGAGCGCCGAGGCTTCCGATATGAGCGGTTGGCTGCTGATGGGTCTGCCCGGTGTTGCCTACTGGTGCGGTCTGGCAGATGCGGCTTGGACTGCCATTGGTCTGGCCGTAGGTACATACCTGAACTGGCTGCTGGTTTCCAAGCGCCTGCGCCGTTACTCCATCCGTGCCAACAACTCCATCACCCTGCCGGAATTCTTCTCCAACCGTTTCCGGGAGGATAAGAAGGTCATCATGATGCTCTCCGCAGCTTTCATCCTGATTTTCTTCACTGTCTACGCCGCCAGCTGCTTCGTCACCTGCGGCAAGCTGTTCTCCACTCTCTTCGGCATGCCCTATGTCACCATGATGATTCTGGGTGCCGTATTCGTGCTGCTGTACACCCTGCTTGGCGGCTTCCTGGCCGAAAGTGCCTCGGACTTCATGCAGGCGATCGTCATGATTGCCGCTCTGACCATCATCGTGGTCATCAGCACCATCAGTGCCGGCGGTATCGGTCAGGTTCTGACCAATGCCGGTGAAATTCCCGGCTTTCTGGAATTCTTCGGTCTGGCCACTCCCGTGGTGGACGAAGCCGGCACCCAGCTTGCTGCCGACGGCTTCGCACTGTTCGGCGATGCCAGCCCCTACGGTCTGCTGACCATCTGCTCCATGCTGGCATGGGGTCTGGGCTACTTCGGCATGCCCCAGGTTCTGCTGCGTTTCATGGCCATCCGCAAGGAGAACGAGCTGAAGCGCTCCCGCCGCATTGCCATGCTTTGGGTCGTCATTTCCCTGGGTGTGGCCGTGTTCATCGGCATCGTGGGTCGCCAACTGTTCCCCACCGCCCATCTGACCAAGGCCTCTGCTGAGAACATCTTCATCACCCTGGCCCGCTCCTCCCTGCCCGCTATCGTGGCCGGCTTCGTCATGGCAGGCATCCTGGCCGCTACCATCAGTTCTTCCGACTCCTACCTGCTGATTGCCGCCTCCGCCTTTGCTAAGAACGTGTTCCAGGGCGTTTGCAAGAAAAACGCCACCGATAAGCAGGTTATGTGGGTCACCCGCATCACTCTGCTTGTGCTGGCTCTGATTGGCATTGTGATTGCGCTGGACGAGAACAGCGTCATCTTCACCATCGTCTCCTTCGCCTGGGCCGGCTTCGGCGCCACCTTTGGACCGCTGGTGCTGTTCAGCCTGTTCTGGAAGCGCACGACCCGTGCCGGTGCCATCGCCGGTATGGTAGGTGGCGCAGGCATGGTGTTCCTGTGGAAGCTGGTCATCAGCGGCTTTGGCGGTGTGTTCGCCATCTACGAGCTGCTGCCTGCCTTCTTGTTCTCCAGTGTGTGCATCGTAGTGGTTTCCCTGCTGACCAAGGCCCCCTCCGCCGAAATCCAGGAGGACTTCGAGGCTGTCCGCTCCGGCAACGTAACCGAAGGCTAATTCTCTTCCGTCAAAACCCGACTGCACTCGCAGTCGGGTTTTTATCAACCACACACAAAAAAGGACGTGCCGAAGCACGTCCTTTTTTATAGAAATTACTCGGTTCGCAGGGCAACCACAGGATCCTTTCGGGCGGCGCTGCGAGCAGGAATCAAGCCTGCGATGAAGGTCAGGAATGCGGAAATGCCAATCAAAACCGCCGCTGCACTTCCGGGCAGTACGGCTGTGGCATCCAGATTCAAACCGTCCTGAACCAAAATATTGATAGGAATCAGCAGCAGCAATGTCACACCCACGCCAACCAGACCGGCGGCCAGGCCCTCGATGACGGTTTCGGCCATGAACACCCGGCTCACATCGCCCTTGGAGGCGCCCACGGCACGGAGAATGCCGATTTCCTTGGTGCGTTCCAGCACGGAGATGTTGGTGATGATTCCAATCATGATGGACGAAACTACCAAAGAGATGCCCACAAAGGCAATCAAGATATAGCTGATGGCATTGACAATGTCGGTGACGGAGGTCATCATCTGACCGACGATGTCGGAATAGGTGATGCGGTCCGCCTCAGGCTTGCTGGAATTGTAATTGGAAATAATTTCAGCAATCTTGTCCTTGGCCTCGAAGTCGATGGGATACAGGTTGATGGCAGTGGGCTTTTCCAGGTCGGAAACGCCCAGGGTGGTCAAATTCTGCTCATAAGTGGACTTGGAGGTGGATGTCAGGAAATTAGCGGAGATGATGGCCGCAATCTGCTCCTCAGGCATACCGGCGGTCTGCATCTGCTGGATGTAGCCGGTGATGACCGCCTGCATCTGCTCGGGCAGAGTGGGGAGCATTTCCTGGATTTCAGCCATGGTGTAAATGGTAGGCTCCGCATCCGGGTCAGCGAAGGGCAGACCGGTGAGGATGTCCATATCGGGGTTTGCCTTCTGAGCGGCAACCACATCGGAGGCATTAACCTTGTTGATCATATGCAGCATCAGCTCGCCGGTGTAGCCGATTCCGCCGTAAGCGGTGGCGATATTGCTATTGGAAGAGGGACGCAGAATGCCCACGATGCTGACCTGGTCGGCATACTGGAGCTTATCGAACAGGTACTGATCATCCTCGGACATATCCATCCACACACCGCCCACCTCCTTGTAATAGTCGGTGGAGGGCAACAGCCGGAACTTCATGCCGATGAAATCACTGTAGGTGTACTCGTGGATGTCGGTGTTGATTTCGGGCTCCTTGCCCTGAATCATATCCTGAAGTGCCTTCTGCAGATCCTCGATATCCAGCATGCCCAATGCGTACAGGGCATAGTCGGTAATCATATTGTCCTTATCCACAATCAGCACCACTTCGTTCCAGGCGTTGGGCAGGCGACCGGACAGCACATCGTACTGAGATTCCAGCAAGCTCTTATCGTCCGGAATCTGTCCCCAGGCATCCATATTCATGCTGAACATGCTGTTCTCGCTCATGCCCAGACCCAGATTCTCAAAAACCTGGCTGGGATTAATCTGATAAACACCCTTGCTCAAATCATCCCGATAGATATTGATAGGCGTGGAATAGATGTAGCGAATCTCGCTGGTCAGCTCTTCCAGACCGCTGTTGCCGGAGTCGATGAACTGCTTGAAGGCGGTCAGGTTGTTGGTGGCCGTGCTGGAGAACATCATATCCATCATGCCGGTCATGATATTGGAGGAATAGATGTGGTCAGGCTTGGGATTGGTGACCTGGTTCTGGTTCTGCATAGCACCCATCATGGCACTCATGTCCATCGTCTGATTCTGCAGACTGATGGGATAACTGGAAAGGGTGTCCCGCTCCACGTCATCAATGTAGTTATTGATACCGGTGGAAATTGCGAGAATCAGCGCAATACCGATGATGCCGATGGAACCGGCGAAGGCGGTCATAATGGCCCGACCCTTCTTGGTCATCAGGTTGCTTAGAGACAGAGAGAATGCTGTGAGCACGGACATAGACGCTCTCTTTTCCTTCTTGGGAGCGGGAGCATCCTCGGCGGAGCAATAGGGATTAGAGTCAGCAATAATATTGCCGTCCAGCAGCCGGACAGTGCGGGTAGCATAGGCCTCCGCCAGCTCCGGGTTGTGGGTGACCATAATAACCAGCCGGTCCTGGGCAATTTCCTTCAGCAGTTCCATGACCTGCACGGAGGTTTCGGAGTCCAACGCGCCGGTAGGTTCGTCCGCCAGCAGAATCTCCGGGTCATTAACCAGCGCCCGGGCAATGGCCACACGCTGCATCTGACCACCGGACATCTGGTTGGGCTTTTTGTGGAGCTGGTCACCCAGACCCACCTTTTCCAGCGCTTCGATGGCACGGCGGCGGCGCTCCTTCCGACGAACACCGGAGAGTGTCAGCGCCAGCTCCACGTTGGCCAGCACGCTCTGGTGAGGAATCAAATTGTAGCTCTGGAACACGAAGCCCACAGAGTGATTGCGGTAGGTATCCCAATCCCGGGCTTTGAAGTTCTTGGTGGACTTGCCCTTGATAATCAGGTCACCGGAGGTGTAACGGTCCAGACCGCCGATGATGTTCAGCAAGGTGGTTTTACCACAGCCGGATTGGCCAAGAATCGCAACAAATTCCGATGCACGGAACTCAATGCTCACGCCCCGCAGAGCGTGGACCACATTGCTTGAACTGTCATAATCTTTGACAATGTTGTTGATTTTGAGCATTCTTTGCGCTCCTTCTTAAAAAATTACGGAATGATTTTATATCCCTATTGTTACAATAACATGAACAACTGGAAAATTACTGCACAGTTTCCTTGGGAACCTGCTTCATAGAAAGGCTGATGCGATGGCGCTTTTCGTCCACCTCCAGCACCACAACCTTCACCACATCCCCCACCTTCACGGCCTCGCTGGGGTGGCGCAGGCGGCGGTTGGTGACCTGCGAAATATGAACCAGGCCATCTTGATGCACACCGATGTCCACGAATACGCCGAAGTCGATGACGTTACGCACCGTACCGGTGAGCACCATACCGGGCTTCAAATCCTTCATCTCCAGCACATCCTTTCGCAGGACGGGGGCAGGCAGCTCGTCACGGGGATCCCGGCCAGGCTTGGCCAACTCCTTGGCGATGTCAATCAAGGTCGGCTCACCCACGGCACATTCTGCAGCGGCCTTGGCGATGCCGTAGCCCTCCAGCCGAGCTGGCAGACCGGACAGGTCATCGCCTTTTTTCAGCCCGAACAAGCTAATCAGGGCCTTCGCCGCCTCGTAGGACTCAGGATGAACGCCGGTATTATCCAGCAGTTCCTTGCTCTCAGGAATTCGCAGGAAGCCGGCGCACTGTTGGAAGGCCTTAGGCCCCAGTTTGGGCACCTTTTTCAACTGTGTCCGGCTGGTGAAGGCGCCGTTCTCCTCCCGGTATGTCACAATATTCTTGGCGGTGGTAGCATTCAGGCCGGAAACCTGCTGCAGCAGACTCCGGGATGCGGTGTTCACATCCACGCCAACCGCATTGACGCAATCCTCCACCACAGCACCCAGAGCGCTATCCAGTTCCTTTTGAGGACAATCGTGCTGATACTGACCCACGCCGATGGCCTTGGGGTCAATTTTCACCAGCTCAGCCAGAGGATCCTGCAGCCGCCGGGCGATGGACACAGCGGAGCGCAGATTCACATCATATTCCGGAAATTCCTCGGCGGCCAGGGGCGAAGCGGAGTACACCGAAGCGCCGGCCTCGTTGACGATGGCATAGCTGGCATCCGGGAAGGAGCGCAGCAGCTCCACGGTCATAGCCTCGGTTTCCCGGGAGGCGGTGCCGTTGCCGATGGCGATGTGCCGTACGGCATGGCGGCGCATGAGGGTGGACAGGGTGATGATGGCCTCCTGCTTTTTCTTCTCGCTGAAGGTGGGATAAACCACAGCGGTGTCCAGCACCTTGCCGGTGGGATCCACCACAGCCACCTTACAGCCGTTGCGGTAGCCGGGGTCCAATCCCATGGTCACAAAGCCCTTCACCGGGGGCTGCATCAGCAGGGGCTTGAGATTCAGGGCAAAATTATGGATGGCGCCACCATAAGCCCGGTCAGACAGCTCGCTGCGAACCTCCCGCTGGAGGGAGGGAAAAATCAAACGCTCGTAGGCATCCTCGGCAGCAGTACGAACAAAGCCCGACACTGTCAGGGTGGGCTTCAGCGCAGCACGGCACACAGCCGCAGCTCCCTCGTTGCCCGGAAGGGTAATCGTGATTTTCAGAATCTCCTCCTTCTCACCCCGATTCATAGCGAGAATCTGGTGATCGAGCAGCCGGGAAATGGGCTGGGAGAAATCATAGTAGAGCTTATAAACGCTGTCCGCCTCCGGATTTTCCGCCTTGCAGACCAGGCTTCCCCGGCGGTTCATCAAGTCCCGAAGATTCTTGCGAATCTGGGCATCGTCGGACAGATCTTCTGCGATGATGTCACTGGCTCCGGCCAGCGCATCTTCGACAGTTTCTACGCCCTTTTCCGGGTTTACATAATCCTGCGCCAGTATGGCAGGGTCCCGCCCATCCTGTGCGAAAAGAGCGGCAGCCAAGGGCCCCAGCCCCTTCTCCCGGGCGATGGAGGCCCGAGTGCGGCGCTTTTGCTTGTAGGGGCGGTACAAGTCCTCCACCTCTGCCAAGGTGGCGGCGGCATCAATGGCGGCAGCAAGTTCCTCGGTGAGCTTACCCTGATTTTCTATGGAATTCTTCACCTCGTCCCGGCGCTCCTGCAGATTCCGCAGGTATTGCAGGCGGGTTTCCAGGGTACGCAGGGTCGTATCGTCCATGGTGCCGTGCATTTCCTTCCGGTAGCGGGCGATGAAGGGGATGGTGTTGCCTTCGTCAATCAGCGTGATGACGTTTTCAATGTATTGTAACTTCTGCCCCAGCTCTTGGGACAGCAATTCGGCGATGGTTGGCATAGCGTTGCTCCTTTTTTATCAAATCTGATTCATTATATCACATAATCGCCAAAAAGAAAAGGAAAAATCCGTTTTAAGGACACAGTAAGTTCATCGTCTGAAAAAATACTATTTACATCCCATGTCGACATCTGTTATAATGGCAAGGAAGAGAACGAAAAAAGGAGAATTCCATGAGCAAACGTAAAAAGAAATGGGGCGACCGCCGGGACGGTGTGTGGCTCAAGGACATTCCAGCCATGAACCGTATCATGCCCACGCTGATGCCCAACCGAGCTGACAACGAGGCCTACATCAATGTGGACATCGACACTCGTCCCCTAAACGCTTACCTGGAAAAACTGAACGAAGGCCGGACAGAAGACAAGTATACCTTCTTCCATCTGATTAGCGCCGCCATCGGAAAGGCATTTATTCTACGCCCCCGGATGAACCGGTTTATCGTAGGCGGTAAAATGTATCAGCGCCACGACGTGACTGTCGCTTTCACGGTGAAGAAAAAGTTCGACGACAAGGCCCACGAAGCCCTGGCCTTTTTTACATACGACCCCAAGGACACCCTGGAAACCTATCACGAGAAAATCATGGCTCAGATTCATCTGACCAAGAGTGACGACCAGAAGGATACCTCTACCGGCGCTATGGATATCATTACGAAGTTGCCCCAGTGGCTGATTCACCGCATCGTAAAATTCGTGCTGTGGCTGGATAAGCATGGCTGGGCACCCCAGTCCCTCATCGGCTCCGACCCCAACCACGCTGCGGTGTTTCTGACCAATCTGGGCTCCATCGGTCTGGAGTGTGGCTACCATCACCTGGTCAATTGGGGTACCAACTCCTGCTTCATCGTCATTGGCAAAAAGCACATGAAGATGGACTACGACAAGGACGGCAACGAGGATTTGCACGAGGTGATTCCCATTGGCATCACTCTGGACGAGCGCATCGCCGACGGTTATTATTACTCCGGCACCGTGGCACTGGTCAAGGAGCTTTTGGAACACCCCTCTCTGCTGGAAATGCCCGCCGACGAGCCGGTGGAATACGCCATCAAACGCTGATTGGGGCTTGACAAACCTGGCAGAAATGACTATAATACAAGCTGCGGTTCTCCGCAGCCTATGGGCTTGTAGCGCAGTTGGGAGCGCACCACATTCGCATTGTGGGGGTCGAGGGTTCGAATCCCTTCAAGTCCACCAAAAGAACACCACCCGTTTGGGTGGTGTTCTTTTTTGGGGTGAACGATGGACTGTCTCTCCCCACCGGCTCAACGGCGTGCATTGACACCACGGTGTAATTTTGGTATAGTGGTGTGGAAATACACAGAAGGAAGTGAATGGATTGTTTGAGAATTTAATTGCCTCGGTCAATGATGCGCTATACAGCTGGGTGCTGATTATCGTGCTGGTGGTCGGCGGACTTTGGTTCAGCCTACGCACCAAATTCGTGCAGTTTCGTCTGCTGAAGGAGCAGCTTCGTGCGGTAACCGAAAAGCCCGAACAGGGTGGTGTTTCCTCATTCCAGGCGCTGATGGTGTCCACCGCCTCCCGAGTCGGCACGGGTAATATCGTGGGTGTTGCCACAGCACTGTGCCTGGGCGGTTTTGGCTCCGTGTTCTGGATGTGGGTCATCGCCATTCTGGGCAGTGCCACCGCATTTATCGAAAGCACCCTGGCTCAAATTTATAAAAAGCGGGGTCTGGACGGCTGTTACGGCGGCCCAGCTTACTACATCGAAGCGGCTATGAAGAAGCGTTGGCTTGCCATGATTTTCACAGTTTTTCTGGTGCTAACCTACGGCGTGGGCTTCAATATGCTGGCCTCGTTTAATCTCCAGTCCACCTTTAGCCCCTATGATTTCTATGACGCAGGCACCAGCCCCTGGATGATTGGCGGTATTTTGGCTGTTCTGGTAGGCTTCTGCCTGTTCGGGGGCGGTAAGCGCGTCATTAAGGCCACCACCTCCATCGTCCCGGTGATGGGCATCGCCTACATTCTGGTGGCATTGGTTGTTACGTTGCTGAATGTAACCCGCCTGCCCGGCATCATTGCCCGCATCCTCACCGATGCCTTCAATTTTGAGGCAATTTTGGGCGGTTTCAGCGGGTCGTGCATCATGTTCGGCATCAAACGCGGTCTTTTCAGCAACGAGGCTGGTGTTGGCTCTGCCCCCAACGCTTCGGCTTCCGCCGAGGTCAGCCATCCTGCCAAGCAGGGTCTGGTGCAGGTGCTGTCCGTGTTCATCGATACCATTTTGGTCTGCTCCGCAACTGCGTTTTTGTGCATGAGCTCCGGTGTGGAGCCCAGCGCAGAGCTATCCGGCGCCCCCTATGTACAAATGGCTGTACGGGAATCCTTGGGAAGCTTTGGCCCTATTTTTATCACCGTCGCCATGGTTTTGTTTGCCTTTACCACACTTTTGGGCAACCTTTACTATGTGGACCGGGGCTTGTGCTATCTGATGGGTCACCAACCTGGAAAGGCCTTCATGGCGGTGTATCACGTGATTGCCTGCGCCGTGATTTGGCTGGGCGCTGCGCTCAGTGCAGATTTGCTCTGGGGTATTTCGGACATTGCCATGGGTGGTATGACGCTCATCAATGTGCCGGTAATTCTGATTTTGAGCAAATATGCCGTGCGTTGCCTGCACGACTACTCCGCACAGCGCAAGCAGGGCAAAGAGCCTGTCTTCCGAGCTAAGGATATTGGCTTGCCCCACGATGTGGATTACTGGAAATAAATAAAAACCGAGGGCGGGAGAAAACTCCCGCCCTCATGCTTTTCAGTTAGATTTAGATAAGGTTACGCAGGATGCCAAACAGGGCAAATCCCACCGCCCAGAGGATTACGAGCCGGGACACTGGGATACGCTGCATCCATTTCCTGCACCAGGAAACGGAGAAAACATAGCCAAAATTGAGCCCGAGGAAAATAATTCCCGCGCAAATCGCCGTAACGAAAATATAGCCGTTGTAAGCAAATGCCGCAGCCACGTCCCCTGCTGCTATGGCCTGGATGCACCGGGTTCCGCCGCAGGCGGGGCACTCCATTCCCAGCCGGGTGACAAAGCAATCCGGCAGGACCTGAAGCATCAGCCTTGCTATCCAGCCGGAGCACAGCACCAGAAATGCCAGCACCCCATCCAAAATCAAAATCAATCGTTTTGTTTTCATAGCCGTGATTAAAAAAAAGCAATTGCCGAGGCAATTGCTTTTTTATTTTACCGGAAAATGCTGGTGCCGAAAGCGTTGGCGGTTTCCTCCAGAATCCACAGTGCGTATGCGTACACAGCAATGGCCAGACCCAGAGCAACCACGGAGCATGCCAGACCAGCGGTAGCCATGCCGTTCTTCACACCGGCATCCTTAGCCTTCTTCAGCGCGACGCCACCCAGAGCAGTACCGACGATGGCGCAGATAATAGCAAACCAACCGGTGCAGAACATCACCAGAGAGACGATACCCACAACCATAGAAGCAATGCCCAGACCCTTGCCGGGAACCGCAGCAGGAGCGGGAACAACGGGAGTCACAGGGGCCACAGGCGCAACAGGAGCGCCGTTCAGAGCAGAACCGCAGTTGGAACAAAAAGCAGTGCCATCGGGATTCTGTCTGCCACAGTTTTGACAGAACATAAGTATTTCCTCCTTACATAAATGTTGCTATTTTGTGAACAACAACTTCATTCAGATATTAGCACATTCTTTCCAATATAGCAAGCATAAATTAGCAATTCCCGTAGAAAATTTTGTATTTTTGTCAAAGGAGTACATAATTATTGGCAGGTATGGCCGGCAACAAATCTCATTGCGTACACGCGTGGTAAATGCTCGCATGAACAATCCGTAGGACAGGGGCAAGCCCCCCACGATATTTATTACACAAACAATCATTTTCTCTCAGCAGGATTGTATCCCGGGTTTTTGGAGCATACTGAAAGCCCAGGGTAGAATTTCCTGGTAGTACTATAATATTATAGGGGATGGAATGATTGACACGAAAAATTCTTCGTGATATAATAAAAGAGTATGCTGATAATTATGCCCATCAGAGCATAATTGGACGATTTCTGACTGTTACGGAGGGAAATATGAGTACTTCGAATAATCAAAATACAGCCCGAACCGTCGCCCAGCGCAATGCTCAGAAAGTGGCCCGCCGCCGCCGTGTACGGCTGCAGTTCACCTGCGTACTGCTGGCATTGGTGCTGGCAGCGCTGATTGCTGTGGCTGTTTTTGTAAACCGCCCGGAGGGTGGCAAAGCCGCCCAAGTCCAGGTTCGTGATGTGACTGTGGAGGTAGGTCAAACGCCCACCCCCGAGATGTTCCTGAAAAATCCCCAGGATTTTGAGAAAATTCAATTCCTGTCGGATTTATCCGCTGCGGATATGTCAAAGCCCGGTTCCTACCGGGTGGAGCTTTGGGTGGACGGTCAGACCGTCAGCGCTATTTTGCACATCGAGCGCCCCTCTTCCGCCCCGGCGGAGGTGCAGGATGTGATTCTGGAGGCCGGCAAGCAGCTGGTTCCGGAGCTGTTTCTGAAGAGTCCTGTAGGCGTGGCCATCTCCTTCGTCACCGATGTTTCCGCCATCGACTTGAATGCCGAGGGCGAATATTCCATCACCCTACGGGTGGGCAACCAAGAGCTGACCGCCACCCTAACCATCCGGGACACCGTTGCCCCCACAGGCAAGCCGGTGGATGGGCTGGTATTCAAGGGCGGCATTCTGCCCGACCCTGCCCTGCTGGTCAGCGACATTGCAGATGCCGGCAAGGTTACCCTGCGCTACGCCAGCGAGCCGGATGTATCCTTCAGTGGCACTGTTGCCGTGGTAGTTCTTCTGACCGATGCCGCCGGTAACACCGCCGAGGTTCCTGTGACCTTCACCGTGGATACCCAGGCTCCGGTCATTGAAGGCGTATATGACCGAAAGATTATGGTGGATGAAAGCTTCAGCTACCGCTCCGGTGTCACCGCTACTGACGACCTGGACCCCAAGCCCAAGCTGACCATCGACAATTCCCAGGTCAACATCTCCCAGCCCGGCAAGTATCCGGTCATCTACACCGCCACCGACAGTGCAGGCAACCAGACCGTGGTCACCATGTACCTGACTGTGGAAGCCAAACCCCAGGGCTATGTGGAGCCGGAGATTGTCTACAACATGGCTCGCAAAATTCTCAACCAAATCACCACCGAGGATATGACCGATATGCAGGTGGCCTTCGCTATTTACGATTGGGTCAAGAATAACATCGGCTACACCGGTCACTCCGATAAGTCCCACTGGACCATCGGCGCATACCAGGCCTTTACCGACTATGCCGGAGATTGCTTCAATTACTATGCCGCCGCCAAGGCGCTGTATGACGTGGCTGGCATCCCCAACGTTGACGTCGTGAAGGTAGTTACCCCCGAAACCTCCCAGTCGTCTCACTACTGGAGCCTGATTAATCTGGGCGACGGCTGGTATCACGTGGATTGCACGCCTCGTAGCAAGCCCGGCTTCTTCTTCATGAATACCGACGAAGAGCTGTTGGCCTACTCTAAAAAGAACAAAAACTGCCATAATTTCGACCAGAACGCTTATCCCGACCGGGCAACTGAGTCGGTCCAGCACCTGGTGGACTACGAAAACAAAAAGGTAAACGGATAAAGAAAGAGGGTGTACCCTTGCGCTTAGGTGTAATTGGCGGTCTTGGCCCCATGGCCACGGCCTATTATCTGGAACTGGTAATCCGCATGACCGAAGCCTCCCGGGACCAGGATCATCCCGAAATCATTGTGATGAATATCCCCTCTATCCCGGATCGGACGGCATATATTCTGGGCAAAAGCAAGGAAAATCCCCTGCCACACATGATTACGCTGGGCAACCAGATGAAAGCCCTGGGGGCTACCACCCTGGCGACCCCCTGCGTCACCGCCCATTATTTCCACGAGAAAATACAAGAGGGCACCGGGCTCCCCATGATTCATGCCATCAACTCCACCGCCCAGACCCTGGCCATGGCGGGCATCCGCCGGGTGGGTCTGATGGCCACCGACGGCACGGTACAAAGCGGCATCTTCCAGCGGGGCATCGAAGCCTGCGGCATGCAGCTGATTCTGCCCTCGGCACCTGCCCAGCGTGGCGTGATGACGCTGATTTATGACCAGGTCAAGGCTGGCAAGAGGCCGGATATGAATCTGTTCGCCACCATTCGGGACGATTTGCGTAACAGCGGTGCCCAGGTGGTGGTGCTGGGCTGCACCGAACTTTCCCTGCTGAAAAAGGAGCAACCTCTGGGCGACGGCATCCTTGATGCCCTGGAGGTACTGGCGAAAGAGTCGGTCATCGCCTGTGGCAAGGAAGTCAAGCCCGAATTTAAGGAATTATTTACCCCATTTCCGGAGAAGGAGATATAATTATGCATCAAACGAACGTACTGGAGTACCTGGAGAAAACCGCTCCCCGGGTGCCGGATAAGCTGGCCTTTTCCAACGGCACCGACGGGCTGAATTTCGCCCAGGTCTACGACCACAGCCGTGCCATCGGCAGCTACCTGGCTCAGGGCGGCTACTACAACGAGCCCGTGGTGGTATTCATGGGCAAGCATCCCAAGTGCATCCCGGCCTTCTTCGGCTGTGTGTACGGCGGCTGCTTCTATGTGCCCATCGACGAGGAAATGCCCCGTTTCCGCATTGAGCTGATTTTCCAGAATCTGAACCCCCGGGTCATGATCTGCGACGATAAGACGGCGGAAATTGCCAAAACCTTCGATTTTGAAGGCGAAACTCTTATTTACGACCAGGTAATCCAGACCCCCATCAACAAGTCCGCTCTGGCGGACATTCGGGATAAGCAGCTGGACACCGACCCCATCTACATTGTTTTCACCTCCGGCTCCACCGGCGTTCCCAAGGGCGTGGTAGCCTGCCATCGCAGTGTCATCGATTACATCGAGAACCTGTCCGAAACTCTGGGCTTCAACGAGGATACCGTGTTCGCCAACCAGGCTCCGCTGTACTTCGACGCTTGTCTGAAGGAGCTGTATCCCACCATCAAATTCGGTGCCACCACCTACATCGTGCCCCACAGCCTGTTCATGTTCCCCCTGAAGCTGGTGGAATACCTGAACGAACATCGGGTGAACACCGTGTGCTGGGTCGTGTCTGCGCTGACCATGATTTCTTCCTTCAAGACCTTTGAGAAGGTCAAGCCCGAGTTCCTGCACACCATTGCCTTTGGCTCCGAGGTCTTCCCCATCAAGCAGTTTAAGCTGTGGCGCCAGGCCCTGCCCAATGCCAAGTTCACCAACCTCTACGGCCCCACCGAGTGCACCGGCATGAGCTGCTACTACCATGTGGACCGGGATTTCGAGCTGGATGAAGCCATCCCCGTGGGTCGCCCCTTCCACAACACCCAAATTCTCCTGCTCACCGACAAGAATGAACTGGCGAAAAACGACGAGGTGGGCGAAATCTGCATCCGCGGTACCTGCCTGACCCTGGGCTACTACCACAACCCCGAAAAGACCGCCGAGGCCTTTGTCCAGAATCCCTTGAACGACCGCTACCCCGAGCTGATTTACCGCACCGGCGACCTGGGTAAGTGGAACGACCGTGGTGAGCTGGTCTTCGTGTCCCGGAAGGATTACCAGATTAAGCACATGGGCCATCGCATCGAGCTGGGCGAGATTGAGGTCAATGTGAATATGATGGACGGCATCCAGACCTGCTGCTGCATCTACGACAAGGCAACCGACAAAATCGTGCTGTTCTACGTGGGTCAGCGGGAGATGAAGGAGCTGGTCACCGTACTGCGGGACAAACTTCCCCGGTACATGATTCCCAATAAGGTCATCCAGCTGGACACCATGCCCCTGACTGCCAACGGCAAGCTGGACCGCGTGACTCTGAAAAATCAATTTGAAGCAACTAAAAAGGAGAAATAAACCATGTCTGAACTGATTGAAATTCTGGAAAACCTGCACCCCGAGGTGGATTTTGACACCTGCACCACTCTGATTGACGACAAGATCCTGGATTCCTTCGACATCATCACCATCATTTCCGAAATCAACGAGGAGTTTGATGTGGTCATTCCCGCCGAGGAGATTGTTCCGGAGAACTTCAACTCCGCACAGGCTCTGTACGCTCTGGTGAAGAAGCTGGAAGACGAATAATATGAGCTTTGTATCCTACGAATTCATCGCGTTTATTGCGGTGCTGTTCGTCGCCTATTATCTGCTGCCCAAGAAGTGCCAGTGGCCCCTGCTGCTGATTGCCAGCGTGGCCTTCTTCTTGATGGCGGATTGGCGGAACATGATTTATATCGGTGTCACCGCCGGTGTCACCTACGGCTGTGCGCTGTGGATGGAGAAAATCAACCGCACGCAAAAGCAGTACCTGGCGGAACATAAGGCGGAGCTGAGCAAGGAAGAGAAAAAGGCCTACAAGGCCAAAATGAAGTCCAAAAAGTGGGCAGTGCTGCTGGGCGGTCTGCTGCTGAGCCTGGGCATTCTGGCGGTGACCAAGTACACCAACTTCGTCATCACCAACATCAACAACTTCCTGTCCGAGGGTCACAAGCTGCTGACCTTCCAGAACCTCTTTATCCCCATCGCCATTTCCTACTACACCTTCCAGTCCGTGGGTTACATCATCGACGTGTACCGGGATAAGCAGGTGGCCCAGCGGAACTTCTTTAAGTACGCACTGTTCGTCACTTTCTTCCCCCAGATGGTCCAGGGTCCCATCAGCCGCTACGGTGATTTGAGTAAGACCCTGTATGAACCCCATCGCTTCGAGCGCAAGACCGTTTCTTACGGTCTGATGCGGATTTTGTGGGGCTATTTCAAGAAGATGATCATCGCCGACCGACTGGTGACCGGCGTGCTGACCCTGATTCAGGGCGAACAGTACACGGGACTGTACGTGTTTGTAGCCATGCTGTTCTATGCTTTCCAGCTGTACTGTGACTTCACCGGCGGCATCGACATCACCATCGGCATTGCCGAAACCATGGGCATCAAGCTGGCAGAGAACTTTAACCTGCCCTACTTCTCCAAGAATATCAAGGAGTACTGGAACCGGTGGCACATCACCATGGGCACCTGGTTCACCGACTACATCTTCTACCCCATTTCCGTATGCAAGCCCATGCTGAAGCTGTCCAAATGGTCCCGGGAGCACTTGGGTCCTGCGGTGGGCAAGCGTGTGACGGTGTACTTAAGCAGCTTTGCCGTGTGGCTGACCACCGGCATCTGGCACGGCGCCGCCTGGAACTTTATCGTTTGGGGTCTGATGAACTGGGTTGTCATCATGGCTTCCCAGGAGATGGAGCCCCTGTACGCCAAGTTCCACAGCAAATTCAAGCTCAAGGGCAAGGTGCCCTATGAGATTTTCCAGATCATCCGCACCATATTGCTGATGAGCATGATTCGGATGTTCGACTGCTATCGGAACGTGCCGCTGACCTTCAAGATGGTGGGCAGTATGTTCACGGAGTTTAATTTCCACATCTTCACCGACGGCTCCCTGCTGAACATCGGTCTGTCGCTGGCGGACTATCTGGTACTGGCAACGGGACTGCTGGTTGTGCTGTGCGTGAGCATCTACAAGTACAACCGTGGCTCGGTCCGGGATGGCCTGTACGAGAAGCACTCCAGCATCTTCTACGGTCTGATGGGTCTGCTCCTGCTGGCAATTCTGGTGTTCGGTGCCTACGGCATCGGCTTCAATGCATCCCAGTTTATCTACAACCAATTCTAATCAAAAAAAGAGCTGTCCACCGGGACAGCTCTTTTTGTATAAATGCCGTAAAATTGGGCATGATTTCCTCGGAGGGATGTACATGACAGAAAAGGAATACGGAAAACTGGTCAATGGGGTCATGCCCAAGTCGCCCATTTGGAAGGACTGCATCTGGGCCTTTGTAGTGGGCGGACTGATTTGCGCACTGGGGCAGGCATTTATCAATTGGTACGGCTCTATGGGGCTGGAAAAAACCGATGCCAGCACCGCCGCCTCCATGACACTGGTGGCGATTTCCGCTTTGCTCACCGGCTTGAGTTTGTATGATAATGTGGCAAAATTCGCAGGAGCCGGTACTTTGGTGCCTATTACCGGTTTTGCCAATGCGGTGGCAGCCCCGGCAGTGGAATTCAAAACCGAAGGGTTCATCCTGGGTGTGGGCGCAAAGATGTTCACCATCGCCGGTCCGGTCATCGTCTACGGCATCTCCGCCGGGGTGCTGTACGGGCTGATTTATTGGCTGTTTCTCATGTAATCGCAAAAGGGCTTGCCAACCGGCAAGCCCTTTTGTATTGTAAATGATTGTTTAGCGGTGTAAAAAATAGCACGTCATTGCGAGCCAGCGTAAGCTGGCGTGGCAATCTCCTGACAATAAAACATATCAGTTCCCTTTAGAGGAGATCGCCACGGGCCTAAAGGCCCTCGCGATGACAG
>JBGVDR010000152.1:0-34543 GCA_045119455.1 Faecousia sp. | reverse complement strand
CGCGAGGGCCTTTAGGCCCGTGGCGATCTCCTCTAAAGGGAACTGATATGTTTTATTGTCAGGAGATTGCCACGCCAGCTTACGCTGGCTCGCAATGACGTGCTATTTTTTACACCGCTAAACAATCATTTACCGCACAGGTGGGGTTGATAAAGTACAAGCCCGCTGCACCAGGCAGCGGGCTTGATATTACTTGGTTTTTCCCTTGACCAGAACCATGGCGGAAATGGGAGGCAGGGTGATTTTACCGTCGGTAACCAGGCTTAGCACCTCGGTGCCGGCCTTCTCGGCATTGACACAGACCTGCCAGGTACCAAGCTCCACCTGGGTCTTATACAGGTCGATGGATTTCTCCTGGTTGGTGCAGTTCAGCGCCACGATGATGCCATCGGAGACTTCGCCAGCGACAGAATCCTTACCCTTGATGTCAAAGAACACCACTTCATTGGTAATCCATCGGTAGGTCACATTGGCAGAGACCTTGGCGGCAGTGGGCAGGCGCAGAGAGGCATGAGCCTTGCGGAAGGCAATCAAGCCCTTATAATACTCCACCGTGGCGGCCACGTCGGGCTGCTCCAGCTTCTCCCACCGGATGGCATTGACAAAATCGGGGGCATTATAGCTGTTCTCCACCCGGCGGCCGTCGGCGGCCACCTTCTCCCGCAGGAACTCCTCACCGGCATGGGTGAAGGGGATGCCCTGAGCGGTCAGGTAGATGGCGGCTGCCAGCTTGTTCATCTTCACCAGCTCCTTGCGGCAGGCATCGGGGCGGGAGGTAATCAGCTTATCCATGAGGGTGTAGTTATCGTGGCAGGAGACGTAGTTGACGGTCTGGGTAGGATTGGGGCACCACCAGACCTGGGCGGCGAAGCAGTGCGCCAGAGGATCCTCCTGACCGGTACGACCGGAAACCACACCGGTAGTACGGCCGTTTTCGCCTGCCAGCAGGTTCCGGATATCGTCACTGAAGTAGGCGAAATTGGGAGTCATATAGGCATTGGGCTGAGTGGCCATGTGGGTTCCGGGCTCGCAAGAGGTATTCAGCGTCCAGCCCTCGCCGTAGAAGATGGCACCGGGGCAGCGCTCGTGGACGGCATCCACCAAAGCGTTGATGGTGTTGGTATCCAGCAGGCCCACCAGGTCAAAACGGAAGCCATCGATGTGGTACTCCTTATTCCAGTATACGATAGAATCCACAATAAACTTGCGGACCATAGGCCGCTCGGAGGCCGTATCGTTGCCGCAACCGGAGCCGTTGGACCAGCTGCCGTCGGGGTTGGAGCGGGAGAAGTAGCCGGGGACAATCTTATTAAAGCAGAAAGTGCCCGCCTCGAACACGTGGTTATACACCACGTCCATGACCACGCTGATTTTGGCATCGTGCAGAGCCTTGACCGCCCGCTTCAGCTCCGCCACACGAACCTCGCCCTTGGTGGGGTCAGTGGAGTAAGAGCCCTCGGGCAGATTGTAGTTCACCGGGTCGTAGCCCCAGTTGTACTGCGGAACATCCAGCCGGCTCTCGTCCACAGAGCCGTAATCGTAGAAGGGCAGCAGGTGCAGATGGGTAATGCCCAGGGATTTCAGGTAATCCAGACCCGTGGGAGTGCCATTGGGGGTCTTGGTGCCGCTCTCGGCCAGAGCCAGGAACTTACCCCGGTTGGCAGGGCTGACACCGGAGCTCTCGTCGATGGAGAAGTCCCGGACATGGAGCTCATAGAGTACCGCATCGGTATAGGATTTCACGGGGTTGGGATTCTTATCATCCTCCCAACCGCAGGGGTTGGTGGATTCCAGGTCGATGATCATGCCACGCTGACCGTTGACGCCGGCTGTGCGGGCATAGGGGTCCACAGCCTCGTTGAGCTCGCCGTTGACCTTGACCAGGTAGGTATAGTAAACACCGTTTTGGTCGCCGGGCAGCGTGCCGGACCAGACGCCCTTCTCACCCAGGGTCAGCTCCAGAGTACCCATACGGTCCAGCGCCTCGGCATTGCCGGTACGGTACAGGGCAACCTTTACATCCTCAGCGGTGGGGGCCCAAACCTTGAAGGTGGTGGAATCCTTGCTCCAGGTGGCGCCCAGGTCGGAGCCGGTATAGGTATACTGCTCCCGGAACTTGCGGGAGGCATAGACAGCAGTGGTCTTGATGGGGTAATCCACATCCCGGAACCGCAGGACGTAGCGGTACAGCCCAGTCAATTGCAGAGGCTTATTGGGCAGGATGGCATAGCCCCGGTCGCCGGAGGTAACGTCGGCAATGGCGACAGCGCCGTCGGCGCCGGTGATGTCCACCAGCTTCAGTGCTTCCTTCAGGCTCCCCTGGATGGGGGCAGCAGTGCGGATATGGATGAAGCCGGTATCATAGTTCAGCTCGGCATTCATAATCTTATTGGTAATAACGGTATCCTGACCCATGGCAAGCCGCCCGGACTCCACACCGGACTCTGCGTAATAGTGCACAGTGCCACAGCCGATGGTGGACACATCGATTCGGCGCTCGCCGAATTCCTGGGTCTCCCAGTTACCCTTGCGGAGGATGAAGCAGACCGTGGTGGTGTAGCGGGCATCGACCTTCAGGGTGGCAACCATCTGATCATCCTCGGGAACCAGGTCGTAGGGCTTGCCGCCCATGCCCAGGGTCCAAATCCAGGCGTTCCAGCCGGCATAGTTGCCGTCGGCACGGTGGTAGTGGAGCTTGATGGTGATTTCGTGGTTCGGTGCGAGGGGGGTGGCAGGGACGGATTTGCGTTTGAACAGATCCATCAATTTGTTTTTCATGGTAGATTCCTCTCCAAGTTATAGTATCTTCTCTATTATACTCTGATTACTCCACCGACGCAAGGGGGTGTTCATAAAAAAGTCATTTTTTACGCCACAATCACAAAAAATCAGCAGCCGGAAGTCGGCTGCTGATTCGGGAGGATTTAGTTATCCATGGACGCCAGATACCACTTGTTGCCAATCTTAACCACGGTGACGTTTATTTCCTCGGACTGAGTCTGCTTGGAGCCGGTGAGGCTTACTTCCACCTCAACCTCCACAGCCCTGCTGACCTTCAAATCCACTTCCTGAAATTCGTCCTTAATTGCGTCAAGCTCACTGCCCGTGATTTTCTCGGAGCCGGTGATTTCGTAGGAATAGGTCCAGCCCGCACCCATAGCATCATTCAGGGATGTCATGGTGCTCTCGCCCATCTTTTTGAAATAGGACTTCATCTGGCTGACGGTCATACCGCCTTCCTTGGCCGCCGCTTCCACCACCTCTTCGGGCATCAGGTCAAAAATCTGCTCGGTCTTGCCCTCGAAGGAATACTCGATGTACTTGCCGACCACCTCTTCGTAGCCCTTGCCGCTGAAGATGCACAGCAGCACAATCGCAATGACCAGAATCACCACCACGCCGCCGATGATCCAGGGCAGCCTGGTGCCCCACTTTTTATTTTCCATAGGGATTTGCTCCTTTCTATTTGTTTGTATCCATACTAACACATCCGGGGCGAGTGTGCAACCGGGAAATTACCTTTCCTCCACGCTCCACCCTGGCAAGCGGAACCCCCAGCAGTCGGAGTGACTGCTGGGGGTTGATAGATCATTCAGCCATGGCGCCCAGATACCAGGTGCCATCAATTTTGACTGTAATGACAGTAATTTTTTGGGGACCCGCAGAAGGAACCCAGGGGCTACTAACTTCGACATAGGTAATCACCTTTCTGGCATCCTGCAGTTCCAGGCCGATAGTAGCATACTGCTCCTTCAGCTCATCGAATTCGCTGTCTGTAAGTTCCTTGCAATTAAAATTGCTAAGGCGATTCTTCCCAGCGTGAATCGTGGACTCATACCAGGGCGCTCCCGTAAAGTGATACTCCCATCCTGCGCCGAATTTTTTATTCAGGTCATACCATTGATCCTCACCCACCTCTGCGAGGTATTCTCTCATTTCCTGGACGGTCATATTCATTTCATCTGCGGCATTTTCAACCAGCTTTTTGGGCATATAATCCAGAATTTTATCCAGCTCACCGTTCAAAGAGAATTCTACATAGCGCTTAGTCAATTCCTCGCAAATTGCTCTTTCGACCACCGCTTTGTCCTTCTCCTTCTTATCAATATCCCGCAGGATATAGACCGTGGCCAAACCTACCAGAACCAGCACTAGGGCGATGCATTGGATGATTAGAAGTGTATGCTTTTTCTTAGGAGGAGGCGTCGGGGTGACCGGCGTATCGCACTTCGGGCAATAGTCCAGACCTTCCATGATTTCCGCGCCACATTCTTGACATCTCATAGGTATGATCCCCCTTCTCATTTTTTGTAAGTCCATATTAACATATTATTCCTAACTTTGCAATAGAAAAACCAGCAGTCGATGTTCCGACTGCCGGTTTTGTTTCCGTTGTGGTGCTGGAATAGTACCAACGCGACCCAATTCGAACAACTACGATTGTTGACAGTCTTGTTTCAGACAGCTTACTGCCTTCATACTCCAGCTCAAACAGCAACGAACGCGCCGCTTCAACTTCCAATCCGAACTTTTCATATCGCTGCTGTAACTGCCGCAAACGCTCTCCTGTAATCGGTGTATCCTCTGTCATTTGATAGGTGCATACCCAATTAGCACCCAACGTCTCTCTCATGGCCAAGGGTATCTGAGCACCAAGCTCCTTGAGATAATCCGCAAACTTTTCCACAGACACGCCCATTTGGGCCGCTGCTGCTTCAACGACTTCCTCGGGCACCAGGTCAAGGAATTCCTCCAGCTGCCCTTTCACAACACACTCAATGCTCTTTGTCGCCACAACTACATGCTCCGGTTGCTCTCGGTCCCGATTTGTCCCCAGAACCAGAATCAGCGTCACGACAATCATCGAAACAATCAGAGAGCCGCCGAGGATAATCCACGGAAGTCTGTTCTTTTTCGGGGAAGGGGCAAACTCAAATTTAGGGACCATCCAGGAATCTTCCGGGGTTTGCCGGGCGCCACAGTTCACGCAAAAGTCATCGCCGGGCTCCAGCGGTGCGCCACATTGCTTACAGAACATAATCGTTGCTCCTTTCCTGAAAAGAGACATATTTTACCATATATTACACATTTTTTTCAAGACAAGGGATTCAAAGTTTTCCCAAGAGCAGAGGCAATTCGGCAAGATTTCCAATCGTGTAGTCCGGGCAGATATGCTCCGGGTGGGGGCGTCCGGTGGGGTTGATCCAGCAGGTGACGATGCCGGCATTGCTGCCGCCCTGAATATCCGAGGTCAGGCTGTCGCCCACCATCAGGGCACGCTCAGGGTCAAAGCCCTCAATGCGGGCGAAGGCACGGCTGAAAAATTCCGGGTCGGGCTTATAGGCCCCCAGCTCCTCGGAAATGAACAGCTGTTCGAAATACTTTCCCAGCCCGGTACGGCTCAGCCGTCCGATTTGCACCGCCACGGTGCTGTTGGTGGCGGCGAAAATACGGTATTTTTCATGCAGAGCCGCCAAGGCTTCCGCTGCGCCGGGGAGCACATCGTCCCCTTCGCTGAGGAACTGGCGGTAGAGCTTTTCGCATTCCGAGGTGCTGACCTGCATCCCCAGTTCCTCGAACAGCACATCGAAGCGGTTGCTGATCTGGTCACGGGTAATCTCACCACGCTCCAGCTGTCGCCAATGGGCCCAATTGATGGCCCGGTAGCGCTGGATGATTTCCTCGGTGGGCTCCACGCCCACGGTACACAGAAGCCGGGAAATGCTTTTGTACTCGGTGGCTCGGAAGTCCAGCACCGTATCATCCAAATCCAAAAGTAGAAACTCAACCATGATTCCTTCTCCTGGCAATCTCGTTGGCTAGGGTGGCGAACTCCGGAATGCCCAGGGTTTCGCCCCGGACATTTTCATCGAAGCCGCAGGCGGCAATCACCTCGGCTGCGCCGGTTTTTCCCAGGTCCGGGAAGCCCGATGCCAGGCCATTGCTCAGCTTCTTGCGGCGCATGGCGAAGCTGGCGCGGACGGTACGGAAGAAGATATCCTGATCGGCAATCTCCCAGGGGCGGTGCTCCCGCACCCGCAGGCTGATGACCGCAGACATCACCGAGGGCTGGGGCAGGAAGCAATGGGGCGGCACGTCGAAGAGAATCTCCGGCTCGGCATAATACTGGCAAAAGACGGTGAAAGCACTGTAATCGGCGGTGCCCGGCTTGGCGGCGATGCGCTGGGCCACTTCCTTTTGCACCATGACGGTGACCCGCTCAAAGCACTCCGCCTCCAGCAGCGCTGTCAGAATAGGCGAGGTAATATAATAAGGCAGGTTGGCGCAGGCCATGGGACGCAGGCCGGGGAATTTCTCAGCCACCAGGGCGGGGATATCCTGCTTCAGCACATCGCCCCAGAGGATTTCCAGATTGGAAAATTCCCCAACCGTCTGGGCCAGGATGGGCTGGAGCCGCTGGTCCACCTCCACGGCGCAAACCTTTCCCGCCCGCAGCGCCAGCTGCTGGGTCAGCGGACCGATGCCCGGACCGATTTCCAAGACACCTGCGGTTTCGTCCACCCCGGAATCCTCCGCAATCTGCTCCGGCACCCATCGGGCAATGAGGAAATTCTGCCCCTTCGCTTTGGAGAAGTGGAAGCCGTGCTCTGCAAGCAGGGGCTTCATAACCTGAATATCACAAACGTTAATCATATCATCACTCTTTCTAAAAAAAGCCTGTTTTCCGCTATTGTAGCAGAAAACAGGCTCTTTTGCAATCTTAATTATCCCAGGAAGTAAACATCGCAGTCACGGATGCCGAACTTCACGGTTTCGGGCATGGTTTCGTAGAACAGGTCGATACGCTTGCCCTTAATGGAGCCGCCGCAGTCCTCGGCGGTGGCGATGCCATAGATGTACTTGCCGTCCTGGGTGACGATGAACATCCGAGTGCCGTAGGGAATGTAGCGGGGATCCACCGCAATGGCGCCCACACGGGTGACGGTGCCGGTGGCAGTAATCTGACCGCCCTCCTCCTCACGGCAATAGGCCGTGGCCCGGTAGGTATCCCGGTGGGTAAAGGTCAGCACGTCGCCGTTGCCGGCGATAATCACACCATCGCCGATGATGGGCTTGTTATTCTTGGCCTTGCCGTCGCCGGTGCCCACGGCAATCACCTGCTTCACGGGCTCCAGGGTCACCCGCTGGCTCAGAATCTCACGGCCGGTTTCCACGCCGGCAGTGTAGAACACACGGGCCTGGCAAACCATCTGACCGTTGGCGCCCTGCACCAGCACCACCTCGGTGCCCTTCTTCAGGGAGTCGGTTTCCTGGTAGACCGTTTCGTAAGGAACGGAAACGGTATAGTTTTCAACAGCGGTCAGCACATCAGTCACCGCAATCCGAATCGGGGCAGTAATCAGAGTGTCCAGGGGTACGCTGACATTGGCGGAGCGGCTTAGCGTGATGCCGTTGCGGGCAAAGAGCTGGGCCACGGTTTCGTTATAGGAAATCAGAGTCTGCTTTTGACCGCAGTAGTCCAGAGTGACGGGAATGCCACGGATGACGGTGATTTGAGCGCCATCGTCGGTGGGGGTAGTTTCCAGAATATCGTTTTCCTTCAGCTCAACGCCGGCCTCCGCCAACACGTCCTCGGGGTTGGTGGTATAGGTGGTATGTACGGTGACCTGACCGCCGTCATTGATGACGTAGATGTTCTTGGCGGACACAGACTGGGCAATCAAAATCGTAGTGCCGACGATGACCAGAGCAAAAACCGCCAGGCGGAGCAACAGGGAATTTTCGCAGAGCTTTTTCTTCAGGTTCTGCATGGGTACCTCCTTCTAAATTTCGCCGGGCAACCCGGCTGTATGTACCTTTTGTATTGACAATGAATGAAGCGAATGAATTATAACATTTTTTCTGAAAAAGTCAAGCATTTTCATAAAAAGTATAATTTCCGTTAACTTTTCCGCTGATTATGTTAATGAATTTATGTAAACATTCATCCAAAATATGCGGCAGTTTGTGCAAAATGACCACAAACTGTTGTGGTTCGACAAAACGAAGTTTACATAATAAATATTTTCAGTAACCGGTCAGCTTTTCATTTTTTCGTCTAAGATTCGAAAATTCTCCCCCAAAAAAATAGGCAAACAGGGTTGACAATGCCCTTGTTTTGTGATAAATTCACCTCATTCAAAAGCAACGACGAAGACACGCTTTTTCGGAAAGAATTTCAGAGAGGGCTCTAAATTTTTGGTGAAATGCGCCCATTACCCTGCCGAAAAGGATACCACTTCCGAGCCGTGGGTTGGAAATAGCCCGCCGGGTGCGCCCGTTAAAGCGTCAATGAGTGGCTCCGTTTTACGGGGCAACCAGGGTGGAACCGTGGAATACTTTGTATCCCACCCCTGATTCTTTTCAGGGGTGGGATTTTTGCACCCCAAAGCCTCCCCTCAAGGGGAGGTGTCATGCCACATGGCATGACGGAGGGGTGTTTTTTATTTCACCCCTTAGTCAGCTTCGCTGACAGCTCCCCTCATGGGGAGCCATTTCAACAAGGAGGAAATCACTATGGAAAACGAAAACCTGTACACCTTTGAAAACCCCGAGTACCGGAAGACCTTCTGGCACACCTGCTCCCACATCATGGCCCAGGCCGTCAAGCGTTTGTGGCCCGAGGTTCAGCTGGCCATCGGTCCCGCCATCGACGAGGGCTGGTACTACGACTTTGATGCCCCCTTCTCCTTCACCCCCGACCACCTGAGCCAGATTGAGGCGGAGATGAAGAAAATCTGCAAGGAGCGCATCCGCCTGGAGCGCAGCGAGAAGCCCCGTGCCGAAGCCATCGCTTACATGGAGGAAAAGAACGAGCCCTACAAGGTGGAGCTGATTCACGATCTGCCCGAGGATGCCGTCATCTCCTTCTACACCCAGGGCGATTTCACCGACCTGTGCGCCGGTCCTCACCTGGATCACACCGGCCGCGTCAAGCACAACGGCTTCAAGCTGACCAAGAGCTGCGGCGCTTACTGGCGTGGCGACTCCAACCGCAAGATGCTGCAGAGAATCTACGGCATTGGCTTCCCCAGCAAGGACGAGCTGGACGCTTATCTGGAGCGCCAGGCCGAAGCTCTGAAGCGGGACCACAACAAGCTGGGTCGGGAGCTGGAGTTCTTCACCACCGTGGAGGAAATCGGACAGGGTCTGCCCATCCTGCTGCCCAAGGGCGCCAGAGTCATTCAGACCCTGCAGCGCTGGATTGAAGACGAGGAGCAGAAGCGTGGCTACCTGCTGACCAAGACCCCCCTGATGGCCAAGTCCGACCTGTATAAGATTTCCGGTCACTGGGACCACTACCGGGATGGCATGTTCATCCTGGGCGACCCCAATGACGAGACCAAGGAGTGCTTCGCCCTGCGTCCCATGACCTGCCCCTTCCAGTACCAGGCTTATCTGAACCGGGCCCGGAGCTACCGTGACCTGCCCATGCGCTTGGGCGAGACCTCTACCTTGTTCCGTAACGAGGATTCCGGCGAGATGCACGGCCTGATTCGTGTGCGCCAGTTCACCATTTCCGAGGGTCACCTGGTGCTCCGCCCCGACCAACTGGAGGAGGAGTTCAAGGGTTGCCTGGAGCTGGCGAAATACTGCCTGGAGACCGTGGGCATGCTGGAAAACTGCACCTTCCGCTTCAGCCAGTGGGACCCCGCCCGTGCCGGCATCAAGTACGAGGGTACCGCCGAGCAGTGGGAGGAAGCACAGCGTGTCATGGGCGAAATCCTGGACAACCTGGGCGTGGAGTACGAAATTGGCATCGACGAGGCCGCTTTCTACGGCCCCAAGCTGGATATTCAGTACAAGAACGTCTTCGGCAAGGAAGACACCATCGTCACCATCCAGATTGACATGCTACTGGCACAGAAGTTCGGCATGGAATACACCGACTCCGACGGTCAGAAGAAGATTCCCTACATCATCCATCGCACCAGCCTGGGCTGCTACGAGCGTACCCTGGCCTACCTGATCGAGCGCTATGCCGGCGCTCTGCCCCTGTGGATGATGCCCGACCAGGTTGTGGTAATGCCCATCACCGACCGGGCTCACGAGTATGCCAAAAAGCTGGTGGAGGATCTGCAGAACTGTGGTATCCATGCGAGCGGCGACTACCGCTCCGAGAAGCTGGGCTATAAGATTCGCGAGGCCCAGATGCAGAAGATTCCCTATATGCTGGTCGTCGGCGACCGGGATATGGAGAACGGCACCGTGTCCGTCCGCACCCGCAAGGGCGAGGACCTGGGCGCCATGACCCCCGCTGAGTTCACCGCCAAGTGCTTGATGGAGATTGCCTCCAAGAGCAAGGAAGTTTAAGATTTCCCCGCCCCTGTGCAAAAATGCACAGGGGCGGTTTTGGTATGCTGCAGGAAATTTTGTGGGGTCAGCCTTGCTTATTGGCGCAAGGTATGCTATACTGTATTGAATAATATAAATAAGGAGGGGAATGAAATGTCGGATTCCATCGGTTTTTTTGATATTCACTCCCATCTTTTGCCCGGGGCGGATGACGGTGCCCAGGACATGGACGATGCCCTCGCCCTGCTGGCTATGGCCAAGGCCGGCGGCACCGAAGCCATCGTGCTAACCCCCCATTATCGGGGGCGATACCGCCAGAACACCCCTGAGCAATTGGACGAAATCTTCCGCCAGCTGTGCCATTTGGCACCGGAAGGCATGACCCTATACCTGGCCAACGAGGCCGGCTACGAGCGGGATCTTGCCGACAAACTCGCTGAGGGTCGGGTGCTCAGCATCAACGGTGGGCGGTTTGTTTTGCTGGAATTCAGCACTGGGACCCCAAGATCCTTGATTCTGGACGGGGTTTTTGAGGTGCTCAATGCCGGCTTCACCCCCATCATTGCCCACGTGGAGCGCTACGATGCGTTCCGCAAGCACAAAGAGCTGGCCGACGAGGTGCTGGATGCCGGCGCCTTACTGCAGCTCAATGCAGACAGCATTCTGGGTACCTCCGGCGGTGATATCAAGCGGTACTGCCACCGTCTGCTAAAAAACCAGATGGCTCACTTCGTAGCCTCCGACGGTCACGACAAGCTTCATCGCCCTCCCCTGCTGGCCGAATGCTACCAGCGGATTCGCAAGAAATACGGTGCGGAATATGCCGCCGATTTGTTCCGGGAAAATGCCCGGACTATGCTGAAAGGCGCCGGGCAATGACATGGCAAATGAAAAGAAATCGCTGAAGCTGAACTTTATCATGAATGCGGCACTGACCATGTCTGCGTTCCTGTTTCCCCTGATCAGCTTCCCTTATGTTTCCCGGATTCTTCTGCCCGAAGGCACCGGCAAGGTGTCCTTCGCCACGGCACTCATCAATTATTTCCTCATGTTTGCCCAGCTGGGCATTCCCACCTACGGTGTGCGGGCCTGTGCCAAGGTTCGGGACGACCGTCGCAAGCTGACAAAAACCGCTCAGGAGCTGCTGATTATCAATCTGGTAATGACGGCGATTTCCTATGCGGCGCTGTTTGGTGCGCTGATTTTCGTGCCACGGCTTCGGCAAGAGCGGGCGCTGTACCTGGTGGTCAGCGTATCGATTCTATTCAGCTCCATCGGCATGGAGTGGCTGTACAAGGCGCTGGAGCAGTACACCTACATCACCGTGCGGTCGCTGATTTTCAAGCTGATTGCGTTGGGCGGCATGTTCCTGCTGGTGCGGACGAAGGAGGATTACATCCTCTATGGTGGCATCACCATTTTCGCCGCCTCTGCATCCGGTGTGCTGAACTTCATCCACGCCCGGCGCTACATCGACATGCGCCCGGTGGGCGGGTTCGAATTCAAGCCCCATCTGAAGGCCGTGGCGGTGTTTTTTGCCATGAGCTGTGCCACAACGATTTATACAAATCTTGATACAGTGATGCTGGGCTTTATGGCATCCGACGAAACCGTTGGCTATTACAGTGCGGCTGTGCGGATTAAAAACATTCTGGTCAGCATTGTCACCTCCCTTGGCACCGTGCTTCTGCCCCGGGCGGCTTACTACGTGGAGCACAAAAAAATGGACGAATTTCACACCATCAGCCGCAAAGCACTGAACTTTGTGCTGGTAGCGGCAGTGCCCATGATGCTTTACTTCATGCTCTTCGCCCGAGACGGCATTTTCCTGCTGTCCGGCGACCGGTACGCCGGAGCGATTCATCCCATGCGGCTGGCTATGCCCACGCTGGTATTCATCGGACTATCCAATATTCTGGGCATTCAGATTATGGTGCCCATGGGCAAGGAGCTGTGGGTACTGGGATCGATTTGTGTGGGTGCCGTTGTGGATGTGGTGGCGAATCTTCTGCTGATTCCCCCCTTCGGTGCCGCAGGTGCCGCCATGGCCAACATGCTGGCGGAAGGTGCGGTGACGCTGGTGCAGTTCGTCCTGCTGTGGAGCCAGGTTAAGGGCTCCCTGGCAAAAATCCAGTACTGGAAGCTGGTGCCCGCACTGGGTGCCGCCGTGGGCGCATCGGTTTGGGTCGCCGGACTGGGGCTGGGCAGCTTTGTTTCCCTGGCGCTGTCCGGTGTTCTGTTCTTTGCCGCCTATGGGCTGACCCTGCTGCTTCTGCGGGAGCGGCTGGTGATGGAGGTTTTTGGACAAATGCTTCGCAAGGTGAAAGGAGGTCGCCAATGAAATATGATTATCTGATTGTTGGCGCAGGTCTTTACGGCGCGGTGTTCGCCCGGGAGGCCGCCAACGCCGGAAAGTCGGTGCTGGTCATCGACAAGCGGAGCCACATCGGCGGCAATGTCTACACCGAAACGGTGGAAGGCATCAACGTTCACGTTTACGGCGCACACATTTTCCACACCAACGACTCGGAAGTGTGGAATTATGTAAACCAATTCGCTCAATTCAACCGGTTTACCAACTCCCCCGTGGCCAACTACAAGGGGCAGCTGTACAGCCTGCCCTTTAACATGTACACCTTTAACCAGATGTGGGGAGTAGTAACCCCGGCGGAGGCCCAGGAAAAAATTCAGTCCCAGCGCTCTGCCGCCGGTATCACCGAGCCAAAAAACCTGGAGGAGCAAGCCATTTCTCTGGTGGGCACGGACATCTATGAAAAACTGGTCAAGGGCTATACCGAAAAGCAATGGGGTCGCCCCTGCGCGGAGCTTCCTCCCTTCATCATCAAGCGGCTGCCGGTCCGGTTCACCTTCGACAACAACTATTTCAATGCCCTGTACCAGGGCATTCCCATGGGTGGCTACACCAATCTTGTAGAGCGGATGCTCCAAGGCATCGAGGTGCGGCTGAACACCGATTATCTGGAGCAAAAGCAGGAGCTGGACGCATTGGCGAAGCGGGTGGTCTACACCGGACCCATCGACGCCTACTTCGGCTACCGCCTGGGAGCGCTGGAATACCGGAGTGTGCGGTTTGAAACCGAGGTGCTGGACATACCCAACTTCCAGGGTAACGCAGCGGTGAACTACACCGACCGGGAGACCCCCTGGACCCGAATCATCGAGCATAAGTGGTTCGAATTCGGCGGTCAGGACAAAACCGTTATCAGCCGGGAGTATTCTTCCGCCTGGAAGCCCGGCGACGAGCCCTACTACCCCGTCAATGACGAAAAAAACACCGCACTTTATCAACAATACCAGGCACTTTCTCAGCTCGAGCCCAAGGTTATCTTCGGCGGGCGGCTGGGTGAGTATCAATATTACGACATGGATGCCGTCATCGCCGCCGCCCTGAAGCGAGTACGCAGCGAGCTGGCATAGCCCAGAAGGAGAGACAGATGGATACAGCATTGGTAATTATGGCCGCAGGTATCGGTTCCCGATTCGGTGGCGGCATCAAGCAGCTGGAGAGCGTGGGTCCCAATGGTGAGATTATTATGGATTACTCCATTCATGATGCCATGGAAGCCGGCTTCAATCAAATCGTTTTCATCATCCGTCGGGACATCGAGGCGGATTTCCGAGCTGTCATTGGCGACAGAATCGAAAAAGTATGCGCCCAGAGGGGCGTGCGTGTAGACTATGCCTTCCAGAGCATGGAGGCCATTCCCGAAGGCAATACCGTCCCCGAGGGGCGGACCAAGCCCTGGGGTACCGGCCAGGCGGTGCTGACCGCCAAGGAGCTGGTGCACTGCCCCTTCGCCGTAATCAACGCCGACGACTACTACGGCAAGGAGGCCTTCGTAAAGCTCCACGATTTCCTGTGCCGGGATGCCCAGGCCGGTCATTACTGCATGGCGGGCTTTATTCTGAAGAACACCCTGTCCGAGAACGGCGGCGTGACCCGCGGCATTTGCCAGGTGGACGGCAAAAACTATCTGACCGACGTGGTGGAGACCAAGAACATCATCAAAACCGCCGGCGGTGCCCAGGCAGCCGGCGTCGACGTGGATCCCGAGGGCTATGTTTCCATGAATATGTGGGGCTTGCAGCCGGAATTTATGGAAACTCTGGAGCAGGGCTTTGAGGAATTTTTCCGCACTGCCACCCAGGCTGACCCGCTGAAAGCAGAGTATCTGCTGCCCATTTACATTGGTCAGCTGCTGCGGGAGAGCAAGGTCAGCGTGAAGGTGCTGCCCACCTCCGACCGCTGGTTCGGCGTGACCTATCGGGAGGACAAACCCGGTGTGGTGCAGAACTTCCAGGATTTGATTGCACAGCACATTTATCCCACTCCGTTGTTCGGGTAACACAGAAAATTCAAAGTTTTTCCCCAATTTGAGAAGAAAAAAGATTGCATTGCATTAAGTCGTATGCTACAATGATTTATGTATACTGTCCCGAGGGGAAAAGATAAGGAGAACGTATGGACAAGCACAATGACATTGAATTTGACCTGGTCGAGCTTCTGCTGTTCATCAAGAAGAAGCTGCTGATTGTACTGCTTGTGGTCGCTTTGTTTGCAAGTGCAGGCTTTGCCTACAACAAGCTGATGAAAACCCCCACCTACACCGCCGACGCCCGGCTCTACCTGATGCCCACCAGCTCCAGCGAGGTTGACATCAACACCATGCAGATTGTTACTGCGCTGCGTAAGGACGTGGCTGTTCTGATTACCGGTCGCGACATTGGCGAAGCGGTGGTCGAAAAACTGCAAACGAATTTGAACCCCGACTCTCTGGCCGGACGCATCAAGGTCGCCTCCGAGGATTCCACCCGTGTTCTGGATGTGAGCTTCACCGACACCAATCCCCAACGGGCTGCCGACATTCTTAACGCAGCCTGTGACGCTGTAAAGGAAAAAATGGATACACGAATGGGCGGAAATGTGGTCGACATCGTTTACAGAGCCAAGGTGCCCTCCGTCCCCTCCTCCGCCAGAGCCTCCAGCAGCGCCATCCTGTTCGGCATCGTGGGCTTGGTGGTTGTTCTGCTGGTGCTGATTGTGATGTTCCTGATGGACGACACCATTCGCTCCGAGGATGACGTGGAGCGCCATCTGGGTCTGAGCACCCTGTCCTCCATTCCCATTTGCGAGGAGCTGAGCTCCATGAAGCAAATCGGCAACAAGCGTTCCGCCCACGGCGGCGCGCACCACAAAGCTAGATAAGGGGGGCGCAATATGGAAATCATTAATGTTAGCCGCATGATTCCCAAGGACTTCCGGGCCAGTGAGGCCATGAAGACCCTGCGTACCAACCTGATATTCAGCGGTCCTTCCGTACGGGTCATCGGTCTGACCAGCTACGGCGCCGCGGAGGGCAAGTCCACCATCTCCTTCCAGCTGGCAGTTTCCTTTGCCCAGGCCGGCAAGCGGGTCCTGCTGGTGGATGCGGACCTTCGCCGCAGCGTCATGGCAAACCGCCTGCAGGTGAAATCTAAGCCCGAGGGTCTGAGCCACTATCTGACCGGTCAAGCCAACGTCAGCGACCTGCTGTGTGAAACGGATATGCCCGGCATGTACATCATGTTCGCCGGTACCCGCGTGCCCAACTCCACGGAGCTGCTGGGCAGCGAGAATTTTGCCAAGCTGATTCCCGCCTTGAAGGAAGCTTTCGACTACGTCATTGTGGATACCGCCCCTCTGGGTCAGGTTATCGACTGCGCTGTGATGGCGCCCTATCTGGACGGCGTGGCTATGGTCATTGACTCCACCAACAACAGCTATAAGCTGGAGCGTAAAATCAAGCATCAGATTGAAAAATCCGGTGGTAAGGTGCTGGGTGCCATTCTGAACCAGGTTGATTTCTCCCTGCAGCGGGGTTACTACAGTCGCTACTACGGCTACTACAAGAACGAAGGATAATCAAGCGGCACCCGAAAACGGGTGCCCTTGCTTTTTATGCCGGGATAGCGTATAATAGAGAAACCATATGAGATACGAGGGCACGCTATGAAGCCGTGGAAACATTTTAAAACCATTACCGCCCATCGGCACCGGGTCATGATTGGGTGCTTCCGCATGGGGCTGATTCGGCAGGGGCTAACCCATGACCTGTCCAAATACAGCCCCACGGAATTTTGGAACGGTGCCCGGTACTACCAGGGTGTCCGCAGCCCCAACGCCGCCGAGCGGGAGGATAAGGGCTTCAGCCAGGCCTGGATGCACCACAAGGGGCGCAATCGCCATCACTACGAATACTGGACCGACATGAGCCCAGTCACACGGCTCTATGAGCCGGTGCCGGTCCCCCGGCGATACCTGGCGGAGATGATTGCCGACCGAGTGGCGGCCTGCAAAACCTACGAAAAGAAAGCTTACACCCCCGGCTCTGCCCTGGCCTACCTGATGCGTAGCCGGGAAAAGGACCTGATGCACCCCCAAACCCGGCGGGAGCTGGAATTTTTGCTGACCATGCTGGCGCAGCAGGGTGAGAACGCAACCTTCCGCTACATCCGCCGGAATGTACTCCGGGGAAAGCCTTTCCCCTGGGAGGAAGGCTGAAAAATTGCAAATGCTGCAAAGATTAATGCAATCTGCCAGTAGCATTTTCCTGCAGCATATGCTATAATATGAAAGATCAGTCGTTGACCGGGCAAAAAGCTTCGACAAAAAGGACATTACAGCGAGGTTTTGTGAACATGAAAACAAATAGCGCAGTTGAAGAGAAGGAGCAGCTTGTGGTCCTGGACCGCAAGGAGCAACTCCGATCCAAGCGCGGCTATTGGATATTGCGGCGGGGGCAGGACATTTTGTTCTCCTTGATTGCATTGCTGGTTCTATTGCCGATTATTCTAATCTTGGCGCTGGTAATCTTCATTGATGACCCCCATGGCAGCCCCTTCTTCGCCCAGGTTCGCTGCGGTCGGGACGGCAAACACTTTAAAATGTATAAATTCCGCAGCATGTACGTGGATGCCGAGGAGCGGCTGAAGGATTTGCTGCAGGATAACGAGATGGACGGTCCGGCCTTCAAAATGAAGGACGACCCCCGCATCACCCGTGTGGGTCGGGTTATCCGGAAAATCAGTCTGGATGAGCTGCCCCAGCTGTGGAACATCCTCAAGGGCGATATGAGTATCGTGGGCCCCCGCCCCGCCCTGCCCCGGGAGGTGGAGCAGTACACCGAGCTGCAGAAGCAGCGGATGTATGTGACCCCCGGTCTGACCTGCTACTGGCAGGTGCAGCCCAAGCGCAACGAAATCAGCTTTGACGAGTGGATGGCGCTGGATTTGAAGTACATTCAGGAGCGGAGCTTCCTGGTGGACTGGAAAATCATTTTCAAGACCATTGGTGCTGTGATTCATCACGAAGGCGAATAAAAATTACTCCGCTGGGTAAGCTATTCTTGCCCGGCGGAAATATTTTAAAAAAAGAGGAAAATAGTTCTTGACTTTTTCCGAAAGATGCGTATAATAATATTGCGCCTGAGATAGAGGATTTGTGTAACGGTAGCACACCGGACTCTGACTCCGTTTGCGGGGGTTCGAATCCCTCATCCTCTGCCAAAATCAAAACACCACCCATTCGGGTGGTGTTTTTATTTTACTAGAGAGGAAATTCGAACCCATAGCAGAGCAACACCCCAGTGGGGGGTGCTCCCGTCCTACAATTTATCGCATCATTTTCAGCAATTAATTCTCTGCACCTATGGAAAAACGCTTGCGCTGGGCGGACAATTGTGTTATGATGGGAGAAGCATTATAAAAAAGGAACGTGAACACCATGAGCGAAATCATCACTGAAACCACCGCGCCCAAGAAACGGATGCTCTCCGGCATCAAGCCATCCGGCGATTTGACCCTGGGCAGCTATCTGGGCGCTGTTAAGAATTGGGCTGAACGGGCCGATCAATATGACTGCTTCTACTTCATGGCCGACCTGCATGCCATCACCGTGCGGCAGAATCCCGCCGATTTGCGCCGACGGACGCTGGAGCAGTTGGCGCAGTACATCGCCTGTGGCTTGGATCCCGAGAAGAACACCCTGTTCATCCAGAGCCATGTGCATCAGCACGCCGAGCTGGGCTGGATTTTGGACTGCTACTCCATGTTCGGCGAGCTCAGCCGCATGACCCAGTTTAAAGACAAGTCCGCCAAGAATGCCGACAACATCAACGCCGGTCTGTTCACCTACCCCAGCCTGATGGCCGGCGATATTCTGCTGTATCAGCCAGATTTGGTGCCCGTGGGCGAGGACCAGAAGCAACACGTGGAGCTGACCCATGTGATTGCCCGCCGGTTCAACGGCATCTACGGCGACGTGTTCAAGATTCCCGAGCCCTTCATCCCCAAAGTGGGTGCCCGGGTCATGAGCCTGACCAATCCCCTGGCCAAGATGTCCAAGTCTGAGAACGAGGACACCGGTCGGGTGCTGCTGATGGATGACCCGGCGGTGATTATGAAGCAGTTCAAGCGGGCCATCACCGACTCTGACACTGAAAATTGCGTACGCTACGACAAGGAGAACAAGCCCGGCGTGGCGAATCTGATGACCATTTACTCTGCCGTCACCGGCAAAACCTTCGAGCAGATTGAGTCCGAGTTCGCCGGTCAGGGCTACGGTGCCTTCAAGCCCAAGGTGGGCGAAGCCGTGGTGGAGCATCTTCGCCCCATCCGGGAGGAGAGCCTGCGGCTGATGAAGGATAAGGCTTACCTGGAAAGCGTGTACCGCGAGGGTGCCCAGAAGGCCAGCTACGTGGCAGAAAAGACCCTGCGGAAGGTCTACAAAAAGGTCGGCTTCGTGGCAAAATAATCATAGTGCAAAAGACCGACAGGCATTGCGCCTGTCGGTCTTCCTTATGCGTCAAGTTCCCGGGTTTGGCAGGTGAAGAGGAGGACCTGTTTGGATTGCGCCTCTTTGCGGAGGATGGTCATGGCAGCGGTGAGCCGAGTATCGTCAAAGCGAACCAGAGCATCGTCCAGCACCAAGGGGGCATCCGGGGTCAGCTCCCGGGCAACCGCCAGACGGAGCGCCAGGTACAGCTGATCGGCGGTGCCGTCAGAGCGGTACAGAGGCGAGCGGAGGGTATCCTCCCCTTCCGCACCAGCCTGGACGGATAAATCCTGAGCCAGAGTCATACGATCGTAGCGTCCGCCGGTCAAATCCCGGAACAGTTCCTGGGCCTGCTGGGTGATTCGGGGTGCAAAGCGGCGCTGGAGCTCGGACTTTGCAATCGCCAAGGTCTGCAGCGCCCGATCCAGAGCACGGTAAGTACGCTCCAGCTCCCCGACCCTCTGCTGAGCGCTGTTCAACTCCCGCCGGACGGCGTCCTCGCTGCCCAGAGTCTGCATCTGGCCCAAGCAGCCGCCCAGCTTGGATTGTAGCTGGCGCTGCTCCAGCCGGGCATCAGCAAGAAGCTGGCGGGTTTGGGCTTCGGGGGTGGTCAGGCTATCGGGCTGAGCAGGGGCCTCCGCGATGCGGGCCATGGCCTGCAAATTATCCAGCAAGTGCTGGGCACGGGTCAGCTCCTGCTGCGCCTGCTCCAGGGTCTGCCAACGATTCAGTACGCTCTGCCAATAGGCGGTGTCGGGCTGATTCTCCAGCTTTTGCTCCAGCGTCTGCCGGCTCTGTTCCAGGTCGGCACGGCGGGCGCGATATTCCTCCAATCGGCACTGGTAATCCGACCAGCGGACCTCATAATCCCGGGCCAGTGCCAGCCATTCATCGGTATTTTCCGAGCCATATCGGCTGATAAGGCTTTGCGCAGAAGATTCGGCCTTGCGCTGGCGGCTGCGGACCGCAAAGCCCAGAGCCAACTGCACCACTGCGGCGCACAGGGCTCCGATGCCCAACGGCAGCCGAACAAACAGCAGCGCCACGCCGACAAGGGCCACCACCAAACCCACGCAAAGCTGGATAGGCAGAGTGGCTTTCGGGCTCTTAGGCAGGGCTGCGGCATCTGCGGCGGCCTGCTCCACAGCCTGTTCCGGAGTCATGCCCAAAAACGGCGTGGGCACAGCGGGAGGCTCAGGCTGGGGTGGCATCTGGCGCTCCTGCTCCCGGAGCCGATCCTGCTCCAAACCCAAATCCGCCAAGGCGGTCAGATTCTGCCGGGCCTGCTGGGCGGTAGGCAGATTTTCACATGCCTGGCGGCATTGCTCCTGCTGGATCTGCGCCTGGTTGCGGGTCTGAGTAGCGGTTTCCACCCGGCGAAGATCCTCTTGGGCGGCCTCGAATTCCAGCGCGCAGAGATGGTTTTCCAACTCGGCAATGCGTCGCTCCACTGTCCCCTGGCGTTCCTGCAAGAGGGTATGCTGCTGGGATAAAGTATGGAACTGATCCAGCCGGGCTTGCAGAGCGTCCCGGTGGCTCTCCGCCTGGGGCAAAAGCCCGGAGCGGTTATAGCGGCAGCGATTTTTCAAATCCTTGAGCTTTTGCTCCAGCGCTTCGGCCTCACCACTGTCGTCACCGGTGGTGACCAGGGCATTGAGCCGATGGCGCAAATTCTCGTCATTGGTCACCGGCAAATCAGAAAAGCGCAAAAAACCGGCCTTGGCGAAGACGCTCCGCTCCACCCCCAGCAGAATCTGCCCGCAATTGGTGGCGGTGAGCTCCGCCACATCCAGACCGCTTTCCGTTTCGTAGGCGCGAAAAACACCCAGGGGGGTGCGCCCCTTGGAGCTGCGCTCGATGGTAATGTTGCGCCCCTGCCAGCACAGGTCGATGCGCCCGGACATAGGACTGCCGGACCAGGGGGCATAGCGCTCCTTGTCTGCCAGGGTGGTTTTCGTGGTGCGCTCCCGGGTATCCAAGCCGTAGAGCATGGTCACAAGAAAGGCGCACCAAGTAGATTTACCCCACTCGTTGGGGGCATGAATGATATTCAGCCCCGGTTCCAGGGTCAGGGTTTCATGCTCCAGCTTGCCAAAGGTGGCAGTCATGGAATAAATTCTCACGGCAGGACCACCTCTCTTCCGTCTAAAATCTGCCGGGAAATGCGGGCCGCCAGCTCCACCTCTGCCCGGACGGCATCATCGGCAGCATAGCAAGCATCATGAAGTAAGCGGAAATAGGCTCCCTCCAGGCTGTCTGCCCCCAGGGCGCTCCAGATGTCCACCGGAGGAACCGTCTTATCCCGCAGCTCCAGATTGGGGATATGGGACAACGCATTACGCAGCTGCTCCAGATTGGGAGGCTCCGCCTCACCGGTGAGGGTCACACGGAAAATATCCTCGGTGGGAGCAGCGGGCAAAATGGCATTCACAGCCCCCATAGGATCCGTTCCCACAGGAATCTGCTCGTCAAAGAATTTAGGACCCTCCAGAGGCACGAAAGTCGCTTCGGCGGTAGCTTCCACAGTGACAATCAGCACACCCTTGGTGCCCGGCTCGTCATAGCCCCGTCCCATAGGACAGCCGGGCCAGGCGCACAGGGTTTCGCCGCCCCGGAAGAAACCGGTTTTATGGACGTGACCCAGCGCCAGATAGTGCAATCCCGATTCCCGCACCTGGGCGGCGGTGACGGGACAATAGGCAGAGTCGATTTGGGTGGGGTCGCCGTGGAGAGTGGCGATGTGGTAGCGCTCCGGGCCCTCCGCCCGGAAGCCCTCCAGCAACGAGGCGCAATCCATGCTCTCAAATCCGGCGCCGTAGACACGGCAGTCCAACTCCGGCAGAGTCAGAGAGGTGATATGGTTTTTGGTGAAAATGTGCACATTTTCAGGCCATGTTTCTGTTAAATACGGGCTATTTGGAGCACAGAAATCATGATTTCCCGGGCTGATGAACACAGGCACTCCCGCATCACGCAGGGCATCACGCAGGGCATCCAGGCTGTCGGCAGTCCAAGGACCATCAAACAAATCGCCGGACAGAAGCATCATGTCGCACCCCTCCCGGCGGCACAACCGGACCAGTTGACCGGGAATGGTCAGAAGCTGCTGTTTTAGCCAGGGAATCTGGTGTTCAGGTCGGCCCGCAAAGGGCGTATCCAGGTGCAGATCAGCGGCGTGAAGGATTTTCATCGGTCAAATCAACCCTTTCTGCGCCTCGGCAAAGACCGGTGGCGCTGTCGATGGTGAACAGGACGGCTTCCAGCTTGGTGGGTCCGTCGGCCCACTGGTAGCGGCTGGACAAATCGCCCCGGAAATTTTGGATGGATTGCTGGGGCTTGATGCCCAAAACGGAATTTTTCGGACCGGTCATGCCCAAATCCGTCACATAGCCGGTGCCCTTAGGCAGAACCTGGGCATCGGCGGTAGGCACATGGGTGTGGGTACCCCATACGGCGCTGACCTTACCGTCGAGCATGTGGCCCATGGCCAGCTTTTCAGAGGTGGCTTCGGCATGGATTTCCACAAAAATCAGCTTCGTATCGATTTGCTTCAGGAGCTTGTCCATGAGCAGGAAGGGGTTATCGGGGCCGTAGGCCATGTCGCACCGGCCAATCAGGTCGATAACTGCCACCTTGCCGCATTTGCTGTCGAACAGCCCCCAGCCCCGACCGGGACGCTGAGGTGCCTCGTTGGCGGGACGGAGAATCCGGGTGCAGTCGTCCAGATAGGGTACGATTTCCCGGCGGTTGTAGCTATGGTTTCCCAGGGTAATCACATCGGCGCCGGCATCCAGAATCTCCTCGGCTTGCTGAGGGGTAATGCCCACGCCACTGGCATTTTCGCCGTTGACGATGACAAAATCCGCACCGGTGGTACGCTTGAGGTGGCGCAGAGAGCGGCGGATTCGCTCCAGACCGGGCTCCCCTACCACGTCACCTACGGCAAGTACCTTAATATCCATGTTGCATCCTTCCTTTCTATTTATTTTAGTATATACCAATTTCCGCTGGGATGCAATGGGATTTATTGCGTAAAAAACCACCCCCGGACGGGGGTGGTTGCATAGATTTTAGATATCCAGGACAAAGGAGAGCATGGCGTCCTTTTCGATGACACCGGTATGGCGCTCGGTCTTCTCCCGCAGGGTGGCCAGGTTAGCAGGAATGGCAACCTTGGTGGCACGATTCAGCTGCTCCATCTGGTCGAAACCATCGCCGGCCGGGGTCTGGCCGATGGCAGTCAGCACCGCCTCCGGGAACTTGTAAGGAGATGCGGTGGACAGCACCACCATGGGGCGGTTATCGCCGGTCTGGTTTACATAACTCTCAGCCGCCAGCCAGCCGGAGGCGGTATGCGGATCGCAAACGTAGCCATAGTCCCGGAACACCCGACCCATGACGGCTTCGGCGCCGGCATCGTCGCAGAAATCTGCCCAGAACTCGGATTGGATTTTCTCCAGCAGAGCATCCGGCACGGTGTAGGCGCCGCTCTCGCTGAGCTGCTTCATGAGCCCCGATACCAGATTGGCATCGCCGGAGAGCAGGTACAGCAGTCGCTCCAGATTGCTGGACACCAGAATATCCATAGACGGAGAGGTGGTCTTATACAGGGGACGCAGGCGGTCATAAGTACCGGTGCGGATGAAGTCGGTGAGGACATTATTGGCGTTGGAAGCGCAAATCAGCTTGCCCACGGGCAGGCCCAGCAGCTTTGCCAGGTAGCCAGCCAAAATATCGCCGAAGTTGCCGGTGGGAACGGAGAAATTCACCTCGTCGCCCAACTGGATTCGACCCATATCCATCAGATCCCGGTAGGCCTTGAAATAGTACATAACCTGAGGAGCCAGACGGCCGATGTTGATGGAGTTGGCAGAGGACAGCCGGTGCTTCAGCGCCTTATCCCGGCAGGCGGCGAAGATGTTCTTCACGCCGGTCTGGGCATCGTCGAAATTGCCCACCACGGCACAGACGGTGACATTTTCGCCCTCCTGGGTGACCATCTGAGCCCGCTGAACCTGGGACACACCACCATAGGGGTAGAATACACAGATTTTGATGCCGTCCACATCCTTGAAGCCCTCCAGGGCAGCCTTACCGGTATCGCCGGAGGTAGCGGTGAGGATCAGGATATTTTCCTGCATGCCCTTAGCACGGCGGGCGGCAGTGAGCAGCTGGGGCAGCATGCACAGCGCCACATCCTTGAAAGCAGAGGTGGGACCGTGGAACAGTTCCAGCACGTACTGATTGCCCACAGCAACGGTGGGAGTCAGCTCCTCGGTGGTGAATTTGCCGGTGTAGGCCCGACGAACCAGCTCGGGCATATCGGGAATGTCCGGCAGAAGGGCGGACAAAATAGATGTGGCCATATCCATAGCAGAGCCTTGCAGGCAGGCCTTCCAGTCAAAGGCGGGAAGCTGCGCCGGAACGTACAGGCCACCATCCGGCGCCAGGCCCTCCAAAACCGCCTGGGCGGAGTCGGCACGCAGGCTCTCGTTGCGGGTGGAATGATAAATCACGGGTATATCCTCCTAAACCGGTCCATTCCTGCCATTTCGCACAAATTCGGACCGTTTTTCTTTTTTTCATTGTTTTTATCGTGCTATTGCTTTTTGAACCTTTATATGATATACTGTTTCCGGCAAAAAAGCAAGTGTTTTCGTGGGGAGTGCAAATGTTTCCCCACAATGCACCGCACATTTATAGATACGTTACGGAGGAAGAATCATGAAAATTGGTCTGCTGGGTTTCGGCGTTGTTGGCCGGGGCGTGTACGACATTACCGCTGAGAGAAAGGATATTCAGGTCGCCAAGGTCGTGTGTCTGGAGGACATCCGCCTGCCCGATGCTGAGGTTACCCGGGATTTCCAGAGCATTTTGACCGATGATTCCATCGACACCGTGGTGGAGGCCATGGGCGGTCTGCACCCCGCTTATGAATTTGTTCGCGCCGCCATCGAGGCCGGTAAGAACATCGTCACCTCCAACAAGGCTCTGGTTTGCACCTATTACGACGAGCTTCTGCCCCTGGCCCAGAGCAAAGGTGTGCAGTTCCGCTGCACCGCTGCCGTTGGTGGCGGCATCGGCTGGCTCAGCGAGCTGGAGCGCTCCCGCCGGATTCAGCCCATCGAGCGGGTGGGTGGCATCATGAACGGCACCTGTAATTACATCCTCGACTCCATGACCCGTCTGGGTCTGAGCTATGACGAGGCTCTGAAGCAGGCCCAGTCCCTGGGCTATGCCGAGGCCAAGCCCGCTACCGACGTGGAAGGCATCGACACCTGGCACAAGGTGATTCTTTCCAGCAACATTGCTTTCGGTGTGAGCTTGAATTCCGAGAGCGTGCCTGTCACCGGTATCAGCAAGATTACCGCCGAGGACGTGGCCGCCTTCAAAGAGCACGGCTACACCTGCAAGCTGATCTCCACCGGCAAGTGCGACGAGGGCAAATACAGTGCCTACGTCCAGCCCACTCTGGTGGGAGCCGGTCAGCCCGAGGCCGCTGTGCCCTCCAACTACAACCTGATCAGCCTGGTCGGCAAATACTCCGGCCGCATGAGCTTCTTCGGTCAGGGCGCAGGCCGCTACCCCACTGCATACAATGTGGTGCAGGACTGCGCCGACCTGCTCGCCGGCAAGGGCTTCTACTGCGAGTACGGTCCCAAGGTCACCGCCGTCAACGACGACGCACTGATTTACTACGTCCGGGGCGACCTGGACAACTGGCTGGAGGACAATGCCGCCGAGCGTTGGGGCAATGCCGTGGTCACCAAGCCCGTCCGGGTGTGCGACATGCACCAGTGGCTCAAGGGTCATCCCAATGCGTTCATCGCCGCCATTGCGGAGAATAATCTGTAAGAGAGGTTCTTATCATGCTGAAAGTTACCAAATTCGGCGGTTCTTCCATGGCCGACGCCGGTCAGTACCGCAAGATTCGCGATATTATCCAGTCCGACAAGGGTCGCCGGGTGGTGGTCGTGTCCGCCGCCGGCAAGCGCTGCAAGGACGATCACAAGATTACCGACCTGCTGTACCTGTGCCATGCCCACACCCAGTACGGTGTGGACTGCGACCGGATTTTTGAGATGATCACCTCCCGCTACCTGGAGATTCGGGACGAGCTGGATTTGAAAATCGATCTGGAAACCGAGTTCGCCGAGCTGAAGAAGCGTCTGGATGCCAAGGCCATCAGCCAGGATGAGCTGGTCAGCCGGGGCGAGTACTTCTCCGCCAAGCTGATGGCGGCTTTCCTGGGCTTCCAGTTCGTGGATGCCATTGAATGGATTAAGTTTAAGTTCGACGGCACCGTGGACGAGGAAGCCACCTATTCCGCTCTGAAGAAGGCTCTGAAGGGCAAGGGTGTGGTTATTCCCGGTTTCTACGGTCAGATGCCCGACGGCAACATCCGCACCTTCACCCGGGGCGGCAGCGACATCACCGGCGCTCTGGCCGCTGCTGCGCTGGATGCCGACGTTTACGAGAACTGGACCGACGTTTCCGGTATTCTGATGGCTGACCCCCGCATCGTGGACGATCCGATGGTCATCCCCGAGGTCACCTACGACGAGCTGCGGGAGCTGAGCTACTCCGGCGCCCAGGTGCTCCACGAGGGCACCATCTTCCCCGTCCGGGAGAAGAATATTCCCCTGAACATCCGCAACACCAACGCCCCCAACGATCCCGGCACCATGATTCGGGAGCGATTCAGCACCGATTCCGATCCCAGCCGCTTTATCACCGGCATCACCGGCAAGAAGGATTTCACCATCCTGCACATGTCCAAGCGGGGCATGAGCAACGAGGTCGGTGTGCTGCGTAAGATTCTGACCGTTCTGGAGCGCCACGGTGTTTCCGTGGACTATGCCCCCAATGGCATTGACTCTGTTTCCGTGGTGATGCCCACCGCCGCCATCGCCCCCTGCCTGTACACTGTGCTGGGTGAGATTCAGCGGGAGGTGGAGCCCGACACGCTGGATGTCCACGACGAAATCGCCGTGGTCGCCGCCGTTGGTCGGAAGATGGCCTTCCGCCCCGGCATTTCCGGTAAGATTTTTGCAGCGCTGGGCCAGGCGGACATTAACATCCGCATGATCAACCAGGGTCCCGATGAGTTGAACATCATCTTCGGTGTGGACAACAAGGACTTTGCCCACGCCATCAAGGTGCTGTACAACAGCTTTGTGAAGTAAAATTTATCGTCATCGCGAGGACCGTCAGGTCCGTGGCGATCGCGTATGGTTTCCGGAATGTCCGGGGGGATTGCCACGTCGCGCGAAGCGCTCCTCGCAATGACGTACTGTTATTTTTGGAGGAAACTACAATGAAACTCTATACTGTTGCAATTCTGGGCGCCACCGGTGCGGTGGGCCAGGAAATGATGAGAATTCTGGAGGAGCGTAACTTCCCCGTGGGTCAGCTGATTCCGCTGGCCAGCGCCCGCTCCGCCGGCAAGACCCTGACCTTCAAGGGTGAGGAAGTAGTCATCCGGGAAGCCTGCGATACCGCCTTCGAGGGTGTGGACATCGTGCTGGGCGCCGCCGAGAACGACATCGCAGAGAAGTTTGCCCCCGCCATCGTGAAGTCCGGCGCTGTGTTCGTGGATAACTCCTCCGCCTTCCGTCTGGACCCCAACGTGCCCCTGATTGTGCCCGAGGTCAATGCCGAGGATGCCAAGAACCACAAGGGTATCATTTCCAACCCCAACTGCTCCACCATCATCACCATCACCGCTGTCAACGCTCTAAACTCCATCGCTCCGATCAAGAGCATGGTGACCTCTACCTACCAGGCCGTTTCCGGCGCAGGCGTTGCCGGTATGGCTGAGCTGGAAAACCAGGTGAAGGCCCTGCAGGAAGGCAAGGAAGTGGACGTGAAGACCTTTGCATACCAGATTGCTTACAATCTGATTCCCCAGATTGGCGGCGAGCAGTTTGAGGGCTACACCAGCGAAGAAATGAAGATGCAGAACGAGGGCCGCAAGATTATGCACCTGCCCGAGCTGAACGTTTCCTGCACCTGTGTCCGCGTGCCCGTTATGCGCAGCCACTCCATCTCCGTGCAGCTGCACTTTGACCGTCCCGTTTCCGTGGAAGAGGCCCGTGAGGTGCTGGCAAAGGCCCCCGGCGTGAAGCTGGTGGATGACCTGAAGAACAAGCAGTATCCCATGCCCCTGGACACTTCCGGACAGGATATCGTCTTCGTTGGCCGTATTCGTCCCGATCTGACTGACCCCAATGGTCTGTGCCTGTGGTGCTGTGGTGACCAGGTTCGCAAGGGCGCCGCTACCAACGCCATTCAGATTGCCGAGCTGCTGGTTAAGTAAAAAATCATCCCGGAATCGAAAGATTCCGGGATGTTTTATCGAACGGATTTGGCATACTCGCTGGGAGTGATGCCGAATTTTTCTTTAAACTGGCGGGAAAAATGGTGAACAGTAGAATATTGAAGCGCCGAGGCGATTTCCGTGAAGGTCATGGAGTGCTCCCGAATCATCTGCTTACTCTCCTGGAGCTTGATGCGACGGACATACTCCGCCGGGGAGATTTGCAGGTGCTTGTGGAACAGCGCCGTCAGATAGCTGGGACTGACCTCCACCTGGGCCGCCACCGCAGGAACCGACAACTTCTGGCGAATATGCTCAGAAATATACTGCTGCGCACGACGGATGATTTCATTGTCAGAGTGCAACGAATTGGATGCCTTCAGCTTTTCCGCCGGAGCTCCGTCCGCTCGCAGCAGAAGCAGCAGCAAGACATTCAGCTGGCACAAAATAATGTCGCTGGAGTAGGCATCCATCTGCTCCTGCTCCCGGAGCATCATCTGCAGCAGCGTCACCGCCGCCTGGGGTGGCGCAATCACCCGATTTTGCAAAGAAGACAGGTCACTGCCTTCCAAATCAAAGGAAATCGTGACGAACCGAGGGGCAACGCCGATATCGGCATACTGCATGTGCCACTGGTTCGGTCCGTAGATAACCATGTCGCCCTTGGACAACGTCAGCTCCACTCCATCCGCCACGCTGTGCAGGCTGCCCTGGTCCACATAAGTCAGTTCCAGCATGGGATGCTGTTCGCCGGAGAAAAAGAAGCCTTGCTCCTTCTCCTGATAAAAGAAGGTATACAACCGGCTGACTTGTAGATTCTGCCGCACCGGCAAATCGCCGGACTGGCGGGTGCTTAGCAGCTGGGGTGGTTCAGGCGCATCGTACTCAGCGCAGGTCCGCTCCTGTCGGAAGGGAAAAATGCAAAAGTACACCCCGGGGCGGATGCACACGGTTTTATCCAAATAGAAATCCTGAAAAATCGCGCCATCTATACTGACGGAGAGCACCGTCATGCCGGAAACGCTGTACAGCCAGGTTTCACACTGGGCTTGCAAAAGAGGGACGCTGGTCTGAGTGGACTCCAGTCGGGTGCGGCCGGAGTCAGTAGCAGACTGATTCCGGCGTTCAGAGGCCACTGTGCCAAAGGAGCTAAAGGTCAGCTGGTTCAGGTTTCGAATCATAATCTACCCTCAAAATGATAACGTAGGTTGTCAATAATACAAATAACGGGGCTGCGAATGCAACCCCGTTATTATACTATAAATAGTTGAAATATGCAAATACTTTATCGCTGGTACTCGAACTCAAAATCGTAAATATCCACAACATCGCCGTCCTGGATGCCCATTTCCTCCAAACGGGCGAAAAGTCCGCACTTTCTGAGCTGGAGGTCAAAATAATTCCGGGATTCATAATCGTCGAAATTGATATCCATAATCAGTCGTTCCAACCAAGTACCGGTGATGACCCAAGTGGAGCCCAAATGTTCAATCAGCAGATCCTTGGGGTCGCCGGCCTCCACCACAGGAGCCACATACTCCGGCTCGTAGATGGTGACGGGAGGCAAAGTGCGGAGCTTCTCGGCAACCACGCGCATCAGATTCCGGGTGCCCTGGGTGGTACCGGCGGAAATCTCGTACAGCTCACAGCCGGCGGCATGGACATGTGCACGCAGGCGCTCCAGGTTGTCGGAGTCCGGATCCATGATATCAGTCTTGTTGGCGGCCACAATCATGGGCCGGTCACTCAAGTCCACGCTGTAATTCTTCAATTCGGCGCAGATGGCATCGAAATCCTCCACCGGGTCCCGGCCCTCGCTGCCAGCCACGTCAATCACATGAACCAACAGGCGGCAACGGTCGATGTGGCGCAGGAAATCATGCCCCAAACCGGCGCCTTCAGCGGCGCCCTCGATGATGCCGGGGATATCCGCCATGACGAAGGACACGCCTTCATCCACGAAAATCACGCCTAGGTTGGGGAATAAGGTGGTGAAATGATAGTTGGCAATCTTGGGCCGAGCATTGGAGGTGACGGACAGCAGGGTAGATTTGCCCACGTTGGGGAAGCCCACCAGGCCCACGTCAGCCAGCAGTTTCAGCTCCAGAATCACATCCCGCTCCTGGCCCTTCAGACCGGACTTGGCGAAGCGGGGAACCTGCCGGGTGGGAGTAGCAAAATGACCATTACCCCAGCCGCCACGACCGCCCTTGGCAATGACGAAATCCTCACCGGTGGACATGTCCACGATGATTTGATTGGATTCTGCATCCCGAACTACGGTGCCACGGGGAACCTGAATAATCAAAGGCTCGCCCCGCTTGCCGCTCATGTTGCGGCCCTGGCCGTTGGCACCAGCGGGAGCGGAGTATTTGCGCTTATAGCGGAAATCCAGCAGCGTGGACAGATTGTCATTGACCCGCAGGATGACGCTGCCGCCGTGACCGCCGTCACCGCCGTCCGGGCCGCCGGCTGCCACATATTTTTCCCGGTGGAAGGCCACAGCGCCATCGCCGCCCCGGCCACCGCAGACTGTGATGCGTACTTTATCTACAAACATAAAAATACCTCCTGTATCAAGGATGCTTCATAGTGTCATAAATGATTGTTTGCGGGCATGGCCCGCGGCAAATCGCGTCACCTACCCAGGCGGTAATCGAACACCTTTGGGCACACTCGGTAACGAACGGCTCTGAAAATCGTATAGAAATGTCTGTCATCGCGAGGGCCTTTAGGCCCGTGGCGATCTCCTCTAAAGAGAAGTGATTCGTTTTATTATCAGGAGATTGCCACGTCGCGCAAGCGCTCCTCGCAATGACACACTTGTGATTACACCGCTAAACAATCATTTATCGCACGACAAATAGGCTTAAGAAAAGGGCTGTCGCAGGTAGTTTGCAACAGCCCTTCGTCTTAATGCACAATTACTGCTCGGCGTACACGGAGCACTGCCGGCGATCCTTGCCCTTGCGCTCGAAACGGACGGTGCCGTTGACCAGAGCGAACAGAGTGTCATCGCTGCCGATGCCCACGTTGACACCGGGATGGATGTGAGTGCCTCTCTGGCGAACCAGAATGTTGCCAGCCAGAACGTACTGACCGTCGGCACGCTTCACGCCCAGGCGCTTGGCCTCGGAATCACGACCGTTCTTAGTGGAACCGCCGCCCTTGTGGTGAGCGAAGTACTGAATACCAATCTTCAGCATAGGAATTACACCTCCAAAACTTCGATATAATCAGGATAATCGTCCCGCAGGCTGACCAGAGTCAGCAGCATACCGGCCAGAACGGCCTGGACGCTGTCTTCCTCGTCGCAGGATGCAGGGAGGGTCAGGGTGATGCGGGCGTCGTCGTCCTTCACCCGGACTTTGGCCTTGGCGCCACAGACATCATTGATGGTGGCTTCGGCCATGGTGACAACAGCGGAAATGGCGGCACAGACAATGTCGGCGCCGGCCTCAGCGTAGCCGCTGTGCCCGGAGATGCAGAATCCGGTGATTCTGTCCTCCTCAGTAAAGAATTCGCATCTGGTCATAATTACAGAGCGATCTTGGTGATCTCAACCTTGGTATAGGGCTGACGATGACCGATGTGGCGCTTCTCGCCCTTCTTGGGCTTGTAAGTGATGATGTCGATTTTCTTGCCCTTGCCGTTCTTGACGACCTTGGCCTCAACGACAGCACCTTCCACCACGGGAGCGCCGAACTTGGAGTTCTCGCCGTCCAGCACAGCCAGCACCTGGTCAAAGCTCACAGTAGCCTCCGCCTCGGCGTTCAGCTTCTCGATGAAGAGAATGTCGCCCTCGGAAACGGTGTACTGCTTGCCACCGGTAACGATGATTGCCTTCATTTGTTTCACCTACTTTATAATGTGTAGTCTCGCTCTAAGGGCGGATGCAGGGCGCACCAACTTAAGCCCCTTCGATGCGGCTCAACCATTTTAACACCTGTCTCCCAAAAAGTCAAGGACTTTTTTCGATTTTTTCATGGTTTTTATGTGTTTTCGGCGCTTTCATGGCCTGAAAAATATTTTTTAAAAAAGTAGAAAAAGTGCTTGACAAATCAGCACCTCCGCGCTATAATAATCAAGCGCCTGGACGATTAGCTCAGCTGGCTAGAGCATCCGCTTGACGTGCGGAAGGTCATAGGTTCGAGTCCTATATCGTCCACCAGAAAAGAAACCACACCATTCGGTGTGGTTTTTCTTTGTCTAATGGGCATAGGACTCGAACCCATCTATATGCGTCAGTCCGGTGGACTGTCGCTCGTCACCGGCTCGACGGTGACGATACCTTGATTTATTTGAGTCCTATATCGTCATCAGAACCTCTCGCGCAACGGGGATATTCTGTACTGTCGCAATCCTTGCAATCCAGTGAATCTGGATTTCCCATGCAACACACCAAGTAGTCACATTCCTCGCAACAGCACTCTATTCCGTTGCGCTCCCCATTCCATGCGCAGTCTTTACCCAGATTTCCCGGAATCAGCGTGATTCCTGTAATATCAGTAATCATATTTTCCTCTCCCCTTCAAGCATTGCAGACTATTGCATTATATAATGTAATAGTCTATATACAAAGAGGACTTATAAGATAATATCTCATTAATACATAACTTATGGGAGAATCTCTTATGATTAAACTCAATGCACTGGAATTGCTCCAAAAGCGCGGAAAAACAAAATACTGGTTGTACAAGCAGCTGGGGATGAGTTACCAAAACTTCAACAAAATGATTAACAACGAAACAAAATCCATCCAGTACGAAAACATCGAAGCCCTGTGCCTTTTACTGGACTGCACGCCCAACGAATTGCTGATTATCTCCGAGGATTAACCTACGTCATACCAATATCGATCACAAAAAGGGAACCGCACCATAAAGGGCGGTTCCCTTTCGTTCGGTTGGCAGGAGCATCATCCCCCACCCTATTAGTGATGATGATGGTGGTGATGGTGTCCGTGTGCAGCGGTGGGCTCCAGGTGGCAATGGGTTGCTTCGCACAGCTCGCCGGGGCGCTCCAGCTCCAAGGTTGCATGGACAATTCCATGCTCCGCCAGTTCTTCCCGCACCGCCGCCTTTACCACCTGGGGATCCGCCTCCGTGACGATGTGCATGGTTGCATAGTGGCGCTGACCGTCCAGGCTTCGCAGGTGCAGGTGGTGCACCTCCTGCACACCGTCTACATGGTGCAGGTGCTCCAGAAGCTCCCGGTAATCCACCGGGGACTTTTCCAGGAACAGGTCCAGGACCTGCTTCAGATTCTTCAGTGCATTCACCAAAATGAACAGTGCTACGGCGATGGACATCAGCGGGTCAATCAGCGTCCAGCCTGTGAAGCGCATAACCACCGCGCCCACCAGGACAACCACCCAGCCCAGCACGTCCTCCAGCATGTGCAGATTCACCGCCCGCTGGTTCAGGGAATCGCCCTCCCGGGTCAGGAATGCGGCACCGAAATTCACGCAGACACCCACGATGGCAAAGGCAATCATGCCATCATAATGGATCTGCGCAGGTGCCAGGATGCGCTGAACCGCATGGTTGATGACCAGTCCGGAGCCCAGAAGCAGAATCACCGTGGTAATCAAGCCGCCCAAGACGCTGTAGCGGGCATAGCCGTAGGTATAGCGTCCGTCCGGCTGGCGGGCGCTCTTGCGCTCCAGCAGGTAGGATGCGCCGATACTGGCGGCATCACCCATATCATGAACTGCGTCGGACACGATGGCCACGCTACCGGTAAACAGTCCGCCCAAGAACTCAATGACCGAGAAGGCCAGGTTCAGAACAAAGGCCACCAAAATATTTCTCTGTGTTTTCATAAATGTTCCTCCTTTTGTCGTACAGGTTGTTCGGTAATATCATAGCACGGCGGAGGAAGAATACAAGAAACACTCCCCCGCTTTCGTATCTTACGGAACAAAAGAGGGAAAATGTACAAAAAGTCTTCTATGCGATAAATGATTGTTTGCGGGCATGGCCCGCGGCAAATCGCGTCACCTACCCAGGCGGTAATCGAACACCTTTGGGCACACTCGGTAACGAACGGCTCTGTAAATCGTACAGAAATGTCTGTCATCGCGAGGGCCTTTA
>JBGVDR010000151.1:0-2538 GCA_045119455.1 Faecousia sp. | reverse complement strand
CTTCCTGGAACTGTTTGGCGGAGACACAGCAAAGATCGATGAAATGAATCGCATGATCTGCGCAGACTTCGGCTTTGACGGCTGTTTCGATGTTTGCGGTCAAACCTACCCCAGAAAGGTCGACAGCCGTATTTTGAATGTGCTTTCTTCCATAGCCCAGAGCTGCTACCGGATGGCAAATGATATTCGCCTCTTGCAGCATGACCGCCAGGTGGAGGAACCCTTTGAAAAGAATCAGATTGGGTCTTCCGCAATGGCCTATAAGCGCAATCCTATGCGAAGTGAGCGGATCTGCAGTCTTGCCCGTTACCTGATGGCGGATGCCATGAATGCGCCCATGACCGCATCTACACAATGGCTGGAGCGGACACTGGATGATTCTGCAAACCGACGGATCTCTATGCCGGAGGGCTTCCTCTGTGCGGATGCGGTGCTGCGGCTTGCCCAAAATGTAACAGACGGTCTGCATGTCAACGAGAAGATCGTAGAAAAAGCTGTGAAGGAGTATCTGCCCTTTATCGCTACGGAGAACCTGATGATGGAAGCCGTCAAGCGGGGCGGCGACCGACAGCAGCTGCACGAGATCATCCGTAGTGCTTCCATGGAAGCCACCGCCAAAATGAAAAACGGTGAGGAATGTGATTTGCTTTCCCGTTTGGCTGCACAAAAGGAGTTCGGCCTGACAGAAGCGGAAATGGATGCACTGCTGACTCCGAGCCTGTACATTGGCCGCTGCGAGCAGCAGGTAGATGCTTTTCTTGCCAAGGTTAAACCGCTGATTGCCGGTATTTGCACAGACAGTGCCCAGATCAATTTGTGAGGAAATGATAGATGGAAGAAAAAATCCTTGTTTTGGACTTTGGCGGTCAGTATAACCAGCTGATCGCCCGCAGAGTCCGGGAACATCAGGTTTATGCGGAAATCAAACCCTATAACAAAATAACACCACAGGAAATCCAGGCAGCAGGCTATCAGGGCATCATTTTTACCGGCGGACCCAACAGTGTGTACGACGAACGCTCTCCCCATTATGACCCGGCAATTCTAAATCTGGAGATTCCGATTCTTGGTATCTGCTACGGTGCACAGCTGATGGCCTATATGGCTGACGGGCAGGTAAGCAGTGCGGATGCCTCCAGCGAGTATGGTAAAACGGAATTGTTTACGTATGACAGTGTGCTTTTTCAAGGATTTCAAAACCACAGCGTATGCTGGATGAGCCATACGGATTACATCAGCCAGGTGCCGGAAGGCTTCCGTGTGATCGCCCGTACCGACAAGTGCCCCTGTGCGGCAATGGCGGACGAAAGCAGAAAACTCTATGCGGTACAGTTCCACCCGGAGGTAACCCATACGGAGTATGGAAAGCAAATGCTCTATAACTTCCTCTTCGGTGTCTGCGGCTGCAAGAGGCAGTGGAAGATGGACGATTTTGTACAGCAGTCCATCGAAAAATACCGGGAAAAACTTTCCGGTAAAAAGGTTTTGCTGGCACTGTCCGGCGGAGTGGATTCCTCTGTGGCAGCGGTTCTGCTGCATAAGGCTGTTGGCAAGAATCTGACCTGTGTGTTTGTAGATCACGGCTTGTTGCGAAAAGACGAGGGCGACTTCGTGGAAAAGACCTTCCGGGACAAATTTGACATGAATCTGATCCGGGTCAACGCAGATGACCGCTTTCTAAAGAAGTTGACCGGTGTTACGGAACCAGAAAGAAAGCGGAAGATTATCGGTGAAGAATTTATCCGGGTGTTTGAGGACGAAGCCAAGAAGCTGGGAAAAATCAATGTACTGGTACAAGGCACGATTTATCCGGATGTGATCGAGAGTGGTGCCGGAGATGCCTCCACCATTAAGAGCCATCACAATGTAGGCGGCTTACCTGACATAATTGATTTTGATGAAATTCTGGAGCCGCTGAGAGACCTCTTTAAGGACGAAGTCCGGGAGGTCGGCACCAAGCTGGGAATTCCCAAGGAGTTGGTCTGGCGGCAACCGTTTCCCGGCCCCGGGCTTGCGGTGCGCATTGTGGGAGAAGTGACCCGGGAAAAGCTGGAGCTTCTGCGTAATGCGGATGCGATCTTCCGGCAAGAGCTGGAGGCGGCAGGGGTCATTTCCAATCAGTATTTTGCGGTGCTGACCGATCTTCGCAGTGTTGGCGTGATGGGCGATGCCCGGACATACGGGCGTACCATTGTCCTTCGGGCAGTGACCACCGATGATTTTATGACGGCGGAGTGGACGCATCTTCCCTATGAAGTACTGGAACGGGCCAGCCGCCGGATTACAAATGAAGTTCCCGGCATCAGCCGTGTTGTATACGATGTTACGAGTAAGCCGCCTGCAACGGTGGAGTGGGAGTGACAGGCAATGACAAAATATATTTTTGTAACCGGCGGAGTGGTTTCCGGCCTGGGAAAAGGCATCACAGCAGCGTCTCTGGGCCGCCTGCTGAAGGCCAGAGGATTGAAGGTAGCAGCCCAGAAGCTGGACCCCTATATCAATGTGGATCCAGGCACCATGAGCCCCTATCAGCACGGC
>JBGVDR010000150.1:0-2480 GCA_045119455.1 Faecousia sp. | reverse complement strand
GTCAAGATCGTCTTTTGTGCTGCTGCACTGCTCGATCGCAGCGTGAACCAAATCAAGGTCGATCGCCATGCCGCGGTCGTTAATCCTTTGGTCAAGGCGGAACTCATCCCAGAATTGACGGGTATTATTGAACTTTGGGAGCCTTTTCCACACTTCCCGCAATGATTCAACATCCAGGCGGGCATAGTTCACAAACCTGTACCAGTCGGCCGGATGACTGCGGCGGTCAAACCGGATCGGCGTGCCGTCGCGTGCAGTGTTCATCATACTGAACAACCGGATTAATCTCTTACCGTCCTTGTCTTTTGCAACGTCGGTCGGGAGCTTAAGCACCCCGCAAAGGTCCGCGAGTGAACCGGGCAAAGATAGGCTGTAGGCCATGATCATTGTGTCGATCCACCTTAATTGTGAACCGAGTCCGCCATATACACGGGCGATCATAGTCCGGTCAAAATATGAGTTATGCGCAAGGGCGCAGTATTCGCCCGTTTTATCGCTTAGTGCTGCGTAGAGATCCGGCGGCATAGGTTCACCATTGGCAACGTCTACCACACGTGCAGGCTCTGCACCGATAGCGTAAGAAATCAATATTATTTCCGCTTTCTCGCTATACTTTGCGGCGCCGTTGTTTATGGCTTTAGGCTCCGGATTGAACGTTTCCAAATCTATAAAAATTATTTTCATTTTTTCCTCCCGGTCGGCCGCACCAGGTCACGGCCCCGCAGTCCGGCGCGGTATCTGCGGTAAACGGTGCACGGCTCCAGGCTGTAGGCATAGGCGAGGTCCACCAGGGTGTTATAAATCTGTCCGTCAATTTCAAACGGGCCGTATTTTCTCAGCGATAGCGAACCGATCCGGCGATCGCGTCCGGTGAGCGCCTGATCCACCGTTTCGCCTCGTTTCATCCGCAGGAGGACGGTCTGCAGCATCACGCCGTAGGCTCTGCAGGCTTCGGATAAGCTGTCATACAAAACGCCCTTAATCCGGATAGGGTTACTCATTGCATGCCCTCCGGTCGGTAGGCCTGATCAGTATGCTCAGACCGTCATTTGCATGACCGGTCATAACGATCCACCTGATTATGAAAAGCATAATCATCCCCCAGCCGTCGTCGTTACCGCGGAAAATGTTAACACTGGCCTCGCGCCATCCGTCTCCGGTAAAAACAACCTCATATTTACCCTTCATCGCGGTAAAACGGTGGCGCATAGCACTGGCGAACCGCGGCAGAGTTCCCGCTCTGTAATTCAAAATTACTGCATCCATTATCTGTCCTCCCCTTCAAGTTTCGGAGCGTCGCCGGCGTCCAGGTCGTCGGCAACGTTATCACTGTAACGGGATAGGTTGATCAGCCCGTCATCCTCAAGATCGCCGTCCTCGTAAAAGTCGGCGTCGTCAAGGAACTCGCGCATAATGACGCGGTTCTCTTCATCAAAAAAACCCATTATGTTACCCCCTACTAACAGAAAATCAGGGCCAGAATGAAAAGCCCTAAAAACACCCATACGCATTGGCGGGCAAAAGCAAGTAAATCTCTAGCCATTAGTAATCGTCCTCATCATCGCAAAAGTCACACTCCTCCGACATATAAATGCTGGCGCCGTCGGTAATTTTTATGCGGGTCCAGTCGCGGTTAGAGCAATCAAATTCGCATACCGGATCTTCCACCTCAATCTCTGCATAGGCCCCAGGGCCTAAATCGCGGACGGCTCTCTCAACCTGTGGCGTAAGTTCGCAAAAGCATACAAGGCCCGCATCGGCGCAAAAACAGCCGTCATTTACAAGGCGGTTAGGGCCTTTTACGCAGTCTAAAGAATTAGCCCAGTCCCCATATCCGGTGCCGGCTACCTGTACCGGAGTGCCCAGCTGTTCGGCAATAAAGGCCGCGCCGTTATCAACGTTCATATAGCCTTTATCATCGAAGATAAGATCGCAGTATCTGCGCCATGCGGCATCGTCATTGATAAGATAGCAAGGATCGGTAATGATATATTTTTTCATAGTTATGCCTCCACGATCTCGGTATTCTCGATCGCCGTTACGACGGTTCCCTCATAGTCGCCCAGCCCGACGAAACGATTGGCGTCGCAGTCATAATATGCACGATCAACAGCCGCTAACAGTTTACGTCCCTGACAGTTTGACCAGCGCTCGCCGTTAATTGCAAAGTGGCAAAGGTTACCGGTATTGTAATAATCAATATCTGCAAACTTTCCGATAATGCGGGATAAGTAAATGCGATGGCCTTTTTTGTCCCAGATTCTGCCGCCTGCGGCTAATAATTTTTCTTTGATATCCATATTTGTTACTCCTATTTGATTTTAGGGCTTTTTGCCCTTGTTCAATTATAATTATATTATTTTTTATTCAAATTGCAAGTATTTTTTAACTATTTTTTGTGACTGCGGCCACAAAAAAGCACCCCGGAGGGTGCTTTGGTCACTAGAGTAACAACGTTTATGGATTAAATTTTAAAACGG
>JBGVDR010000149.1:0-3985 GCA_045119455.1 Faecousia sp. | reverse complement strand
TTTAGGGTGCGAGCATGGGCAGTGCATAGGCCTCGCAAGGGCTTCCCTTGGGCTCCGTAGGGTGTTGCCTTGGGCTCCGTAGGGTGTTGCCATGGGGCTTTGCCGGTGCCTTGGGCACACACGAGCAGAGCCGTCACGGCTCTCCCATAGGGCTGGTGGGGAGCACATAGGGGGTATGTAGGGGGTCTTCAGGAGGGTCTCAGGTGGGTCGCAGGGGTGCAAAGTCTGTCATATTTGACAGGGTTGCACCCCTTGCGTACCCCCTGCGACTCCCCTGTTACCCCCTTGCGTACCCCCTATATGCTCGCCTGCTGCCCTGCGGTCTGCGCGGCTCTCCTATGACGTGATGCCGATTTTCGAACGGGTGTATGGGGAGGGTCCCATACAAACGGGCGAAAACTCGGGCGCGGCATAGGAGACCGAAAGACCGCTCCCGCTCGTGTGTGCCCAAGGCACCGGCAAAGCCCCATGGCAACACCCTACGGAGCCCAAGGCAACACCCTACGGAGCCCAAGGGAAGCCCTTGCGAGGCCTATGCACTGCCCATGCTCGCACCCTAAACACCACGCACTAACCCCCAAGGCAGCCCCAGAGCGCGCCCAAGGCGCGCCCGCTCAGCGCCGGCCACGGCCGCCGCTACGCGGTCCACCGGACGGGGCTCGATACCCCGGCCGGCGGCCCTTACTCAGCTGGGTGGTATAGGACCTTGCTGCAGCTGTAAAATGCCGCGTAACGCTTAAGCCCGGCCATGAACGAGGACTCCATCAGAGCAGCGAAGTCCTGGATATCTCGCGCATAGATGTGCAGCACATCGCCCTGGATATCCGTTCTGACCAGGTTGTCGAACACCCTGATATCGCAGCATTCGCACTGCGTCATAGCGTTTGACCACGCTACTCGAGGAGCTAGGGCCATCTTCGTGGTCCCGGACTGCAGGTCCCACATCTTGGCCGCGGCCATCTTCTTCGTAATGGGCGCCCCTTTATTGTTGCGCCATCCAAGGCTCTCGTAGTACTGCCAGAACTTATTAAGCTCCATACCCGGGCTAATAGACCCTCGCGAATAGAAAAGAGCACATATAAAAAATTTCTCTTTCTCTTCGCTCAAAGAGATAGTATTGGTATTGTTATTGGTATTGTTATTGGTATTGGGAGCCACTGGGAGCGACTCGCTGCCACTCGCTGCCACTCGCTGCCGTCCTCGAGCATTAGCCCGGTTCCGCTCGCAACGCTCCTGGTACTTGACGATATCCTGGTCTATGAACAGCTTGACCATGTCAAATGCAATCTTCACGGCCGGTGTCATTGCCGGCATTACCGAACCCTCGAAAGCATAATCAAACACAGCGTCATAGAACTGCAGCCGGTCGGGAGCTGATAAGCCTTTACGTACTGCAGCATACCAATTCCGGGCGAAAATGACACCCTTAATCTTGTACTCCGTCTCCATGGCGCATGTGTTTTAACTCGGCCAGTCTGATATCACACAAGGTCACCATCTGACGGGCGATTAGATACTCGCGATAAGCAGCTGCTTTACTAGGTCCATCGAAATGCTCCTCGTACAAGTCTGCAATCTCTCGATACGCGTACTGAGCTCTCTCGACCTCCTTGGGCGATAGCTCTAAAAGAACCTCCTTAATCATATCTCCAGAGCTAATTGACGTACGATACTTGCGACATGGTTCAGGAACGCACCCTTGGCAGTCTCCTCGTGCCGCGTACTTACTAATACTCTGCGATTGTCCACAACCGCGAACTCCCGGGCTACAGTTGTCCGTCTGATGAGCTGGACGCGATGTCCATACCCACGATAACTACTAATTGTTTTGTCAGTCATATCAATATGGTTTTAAAATCCGCTACAAAGATACTACTTTTTTTTGATATATGCAAGCATTCATGAATAAAAATGTGTCATATATAGCATTTTTCTTGTTATTTATGACAAGATTAGCCAAATTCACGGCCGTCATCCGGAGTCTGTCATATTTGACATGCTAAATTATACCATGGTAACTACTGCAGCAGCTAATCATACCACCACTGCAGCACCATGATATCCACACCATGAGCAGCACCTGCAGCCGGCACAGCTTCAGCCAACCCAATTCCAGCTCATAACCTCGCCAATCCATTCCATCAGACCACCCACAAGCCAGCCCAGAACCGCCCACAAGTCAGCCCATAACCTCGCAAGACCAGCCCAGAACCTCGCCAATCCATTCCATCAGACCACCCATGAGCCAGCCCATAACCTCGCAATACCAGCCCAAAACCGCCCATGAACCAGCCCATAACCTCGCAAATGGCAGCCCATGAGGTCACACCATGCGGATAGTTGAGCGGACACACTCGACCACCCATAGAGAGAAAAAAAAAGGGGGTTTTTCTTTTTTTTGCTCCGTGGAGTGTGTCGGTCCTTGGCCGTTCGATGGCCATCGGCCCGTTTGGGGCTGCTGTGTGCCTGCCTAGCGCGTCGGGGGTCCCCTTTGATTCCCCTCCTCCTTGCTTGGTCGGTCCGCATCACGGGCCTTAAGGGCCCTTGTCGGCCCGCCCCTTTCGTGTTTTGATGTCACTTCCTTTGGGGTTCTGTGCGGCTTGTGGTAGCTCCGTACGGCTCTTGGGGTTGGTTCGCTCGTCTTCGGGTCCCGCTCCGAGCCCTCGCGGCCGCGTGGCTTCCCGTTGCCGGCTGCCTTCGTGGGTCCCTGCCCTCTCGTTGCCCTCGTCTCGCTGGTCAGCTGTCCCTTTCGGACTCGGGCCGTTGCCACGTCCCGGCAAGCCCGCGATACGCTGTAACCAGCGCCCTAATTCTTATCGCGGTCTGCGGTTTTCCCTGCTATCTCCAGGGGCTGCGCATAGTAGCCGCAAGCAACAAAAAAAAGCGCCCAGACCCTAGAGGATCTGCGCGCCCTTTTTTGTACCTTGCGTCTTAAGGAACGTACGCAGGCAGAGTCATTGCTACAAACGAGCAGTACTCCTGAAGAACATGATCGACACTTCCTACAGAACGAATCGGCATGATAACAGACACCAAAATTTGGTGACCGCTATGGTTTGGCGCTGGTACAAATGTGTCAATTGTTACAGTCTCAGTCTGCTCAGTAGCTTCACCTGACACAACAGGCACACCATTAGCAGGGTAAACAACATCACCGTCTACAACATAGCCAGTAGTCATCAGACCAGCAAGTGGTACCCACTGACCCGTTGCTAAATTGTAAATCGCAGAGCGAACGGTGATGCCAGTGATGCCAAGAGAAGACATCAAAGTTGCCTGCTCGGCAGACCAATTGACAGTGACCTCTCCAGCAGTAGCAGAAGTGCGGTTAATGTCAATTGACAAAAACTCGTTTGCGTTGCGTTTGCTCATAGCGGAAAGAATCTCGCAGAGACGAGCGGTATCCTCCGAAGTTACCACACGCTGACCCCAGTTTACAGTGTGCTCGCGTGCGACTTTCAAAATCTCTTTCGACATCTTCGCCTGTGACATCGGCAAGATCATCGGGCGGAATTTAGGGGTGACACACTTGCCCAGCAATGCAGCTACATTACAAGCCGCGCCGAACTCTTGATTGTTGAGACGAGCGTTAGCATATGCTTCGTCTGTCTTTACTCGGGCACTCATACCCTGATTGATCGAGCGGATGAGACCACCGCTGACACCGGTTTGCTTGTAGTACGAGAATTCGCCTACCTTGCCCTTGATTTGATGAAGACCTGATTGTTTTGCCATATAGATATGATTTTGGGGTTAGACGCTGCAAAGTTACTACAATTTTCTGACATGTGCAAGAGAGAGAGAGATTTTTTCGCATTTTTTTGTGATTTTCGCAGCATAATCCTCTTTTTTCTGCGAAAAAACCCCCTTTTTTTTTCTCTCTATGGGTGGTCGAGTGTGTCCGCTCAACTATCCGCATGGTGTGACCTCATGGGCTGCCATTTGCGAGGTTATGGGCTGGTTCATGGGCGGTTTTGGGCTGGTA
>JBGVDR010000148.1:0-5868 GCA_045119455.1 Faecousia sp. | reverse complement strand
ACAGAGGAACCTTGCCACCTCTGCGGTGCGCCCCATCTTCCCGGAGATGTGGACGGGGACGAGGAAGTTGCAGATGGGGATGCAGTTTACCTATTGTACCATACCTTCCTATCAGACCTTTACCCGGTAGCTCAAAGCTGTGATTTCAACGGCGACGGGGAAGTGAATGATGGGGATGCAGTGTACCTGCTGTACTACACCTTCCTGCCGGATCTGTATCCTTTGCATTAAGAAAAGAGGCACCTTCGGGTGCCTCTTTTTACTGCGTATGCCAAGAAAAACTCCGCCTTTTAGGCGGAGTCTTTTTTGTGTAAATTAGGCCTTGCCAGCGCAGCCCAGGACGTTGATCAGCTTGTGGCGAACCAGTTCCTTGATGTTTGCACGAGCGGGCTTCAGGTACTCACGGGGGTCGAACTTGCTGGGCTCATCGTTGAAGAACTTACGGATGGTACCAGTCATAGCCAGACGCAGGTCGGAGTCGATGTTGATCTTACAGACAGCCAGCTCAGCAGCGCGGCGCAGCTGCTCCTCGGGCACGCCGATAGCACCGGGCATAGCACCACCGTAAGCGTTGACCATCTCAACATACTCCTGGGGAACGGAGGAAGAGCCGTGCAGAACGATGGGGAAGCCGGGCAGCTTCTCGATGATGGACTCCAGGATATCGAAGCGCAGCTGGGGGTTGGTGCCGGGCTTGAACTTGTAAGCGCCGTGGGAGGTGCCGATGGCGATGGCCAGGGAGTCACAGCCGGTACGGGCAACGAACTCCTCGACTTCCTCGGGACGGGTGTAGTGAGCGTGGTCAGCGGAAACGTTGACCTCGTCCTCAACACCGGCCAGAGCGCCCAGCTCAGCCTCGACCACAACACCGCGATCGTGAGCGTACTCAACGACCTTCTTGGTAATCTCGATGTTCTCCTCGAAGGGCTTGGAGGAAGCGTCAATCATGACGGAGGTGAAGCCGCCGTCGATGCAGGACTTGCAGGTCTCGAAGCTGTCGCCGTGGTCCAGGTGCAGAGCGATGGGAATCTCGGGGCACTCGATAACAGCGGCCTCAACCAGCTTCACCAGGTAGGTGTGGTTGGCGTAAGCGCGGGCACCCTTGGAAACCTGCAGAATAACGGGAGCGTTCTCCTCCTTGCAGGCCTCGGTGATCGCCTGAACGATCTCCATGTTGTTGACGTTGAAAGCGCCGATGGCGTAGCCGCCGTCGTAGGCCTTCTTAAACATCTCGGTAGTATTTACAAGAGCCATTGGAATCATTCCTTTCTAAATTCAGCGGCCGGGGCCGCAGTTATGCAAATACATTATAGCACGGATTTTGAGTTTTTCAATACAAATCTTTCAAACCCCGGTCCCTTTGTCGAAAAATTCCCCCGTAATCTGCTTTTGCCCGGAAAAATTATTGAAAATGACTATTTACCTTTGACGGGAAATATCGTATAATCCTAAGCGTAGGAATTTACCTAATAAACATAAGGAGTGTTTTTATAATGAAACTGTCCCCTTTGCAGACTGCAAGATACCTCTACAACCCCAAGCTGCCCGGTATGCTGCGTAACGGCATCTCCGAGATTTGCGTGAAGAACGGCGAGGCGACCGAGTCCGTTGCCGACCAGGAGAAGATCCAGGCTCTGTTCCCCAACACCTACGGCAAGAATGAGATTACCTTCCAGAAGGGTCAGAATACTTCCGAGGCCAAGGTCCAGAAGGTCGGCGTCATCCTGTCCGGCGGCCAGGCCCCCGGCGGTCACAACGTCATTTCCGGTCTGTACGACGCTCTGAAGGCGACCAATCCCGACAACGTGCTGATTGGCTTCAAGGGCGGCCCCAGCGGTCTGCTGGATAACGATTTCATCATCTTCGATGACGAGTACATCAACCAGTACCGCAACACCGGCGGCTTCGACATCATCGGCTCCGGCCGTACCAAGCTGGAGACCCAGGAGCAGTTTGCTGTTGTGGTGGAAAACTGCAAGAACCATGGTGTCAATGCTCTGGTTATCATCGGCGGCGACGACTCCAACACCAACGCCGCTGTTCTGGCTGAGTACTGCGCTGCCAACAACACCGGCATCCAGGTCATCGGCTGCCCCAAGACCATTGACGGCGACCTGAAGAACGAGGACATCGAGTGTTCCTTCGGCTTCGATACTGCCACCAAGACCTACTCTGAAATCATCGGCAACATCGAGCGCGATGCCAACTCCGCCAAGAAGTACTGGCACTTCGTCAAGGTTATGGGCCGCAGCGCTTCCCACGTTGCTCTGGAGTGCGCCCTGCAGACCCAGCCCAACATCTGCCTGATCGGCGAGGAAGTTGCCGCCAAGAAGATGTCCCTGGCTGAAATTACCGACTACATTGCCGACTCTGTGGCCGCCCGTGCTGCCAAGGGCTGCAACTTCGGTGTTGCCATCATTCCCGAGGGCATTGTCGAGTTCGTTCCCGAGTTCTCCGTGCTGATTGCTGAGATCAACGAGCTGCTGGCCGGTGAGAAGGCGGATGCTTTCAATGCTCTGCCCAACTGGCAGGCCAAGTACGCTTTCATCGAGGCCGGTCTGACCAAGGAGTCCATGGCTGTCTTCGCCATCCTGCCCGAGACCATCCAGCAGCAGCTGTTCCTGGAGCGCGATCCCCACGGCAACGTGCAGGTTTCTCTGATTGAGTCCGAGAAGCTGTTCTCCGCCATGGTTAAGGAGAACCTGGCTGCCCGCAAGGCTGCCGGCACCTACAACGGCAAGTTCTCCGCTCTGCATCACTTCCTGGGTTACGAAGGCCGCTGCGCTTTCCCCTCCAACTTCGATGCTGACTACTGCTACTCCCTGGGCTACAATGCCTTCATGCTGATTCAGTACGGCTACACCGGCTACCTGTCCAAGGTTTCCAACCTGTCCAAGCCCGCTGAGGAGTGGATTGCCGGCGGTATGCCCATCACCAAGATGATGAACATCGAGCGCCGCCATGGTGCCGATAAGCCCGTTATCCGTAAGGCTCTGGTCGAGCTGGACGGCGCTCCCTTCAAGTTCTTCGCCGCCAACCGCGCCGAGTGGGCTGTGGAGACTGCTTTCGTCTACCCCGGTGCCATCCAGTACTTTGGACCTGCCGAGGTCTGCGACCTGACCACCCGCACTCTGGCTCTGGAGAAGGCCTGATTGTAAGGAATAATTGCTCGTGCCCATCCCGCTCCGGGATGGGCACGTTTTCGTAAGAATCAATGAAATGGTTGCATAGCGGGCATGGTCCGTGGAACATCTCGTCACCTGCATAAGCGCTAATCGTCGTGGCATATCCATTTTGTGCTTTTCTGCAAAAAAATCAACCTGTGTTGGCGGCGGGAGCAAGCCCCCGCCCTACGATATCCGAATCGCATAAACAATCATTTACCGCCAAAGAAGAACCGGGAGGGGGCACACCCCTCCCGGTTAAAATTATTCGTCGTTCTTGGCCTCGGCAATAATCTTGGCCTGATTGCCCTTGGGCACTTCCTCGTAGCGCTCAAAGGTCAGGGTGAAGGAGCCTCTGGCCTGGGTCATGGCCCGCAGGTCGATGGCGTAGGTGGCCATTTCAGCCATGGGAACCTCGGCCTCGATGACGGTGTTGCCGTCGGAGTCGGGGTTCATGCCCATGGGACGGCCCCGGCGCTTGCTCAAATCGCCCATGACATCGCCCACGTAATCCTCGGGGACGGAGACTGCCAAAGCGCCGATGGGCTCCAGCAGAGTGGGATTCGCATTGGGCATAGCCTCCTTGAAGGCCAGGATAGCCGCCAGCTTAAAGGCCATTTCGTTGGAGTCAACAGGGTGGTAGGAGCCATCGTACAGAACGGCCTTCAGACCGACCATGGGATAGCCGGCCAGGGGACCCTTCAGAACGGCTTCCTGGATGCCCTTTTCGACGGCGGGGTAGAAGTTACGGGGCACGGAGCCGCCGAAGACTTCCTCGGCGAAAATCAAGTCGTCCTGCTCGTCCTGGGGCTCGAAGCGGACCCAAACGTCACCGAACTGACCGGAACCGCCGGTCTGCTTCTTATGACGGCCATGGGCCTGGACGGTCTTCTTAATCTTTTCACGGTAAGCGACCTTAGCGGGGGACAGTACGGCGTCCACACCGAAGCGGCTCTTCAGCTTTGCCACCAGCACATCCAGCTGCTGGTCGCCTGTGCCGGAGAGCACCAGCTGATGGGTCTCAGCGTTGTTGACCAGATTGAAGGAAGGGTCTTCCTCGTTCAGACGGTTCAGACCGGTGCCGACCTTTTCTTCCTGACCCTTGGTCTTGGGAGCGATGGCCACGGAGTAGCATGCTGCGGGGTAGGGGATGCCCTTCAGCGCAACCACCTTACGGGGGTCACACAGGGTATCGCCGGTCTTGACCTTGTCCATCTTGCCGATGGCACCGATGTCGCCGCAGGTCATTTCCTTGACCTCGGTGGCCTTCTTGCCGCACATGGCGTACAGGCGACCCAGCTTCTCGGTCTCGCCGGTGCGGGAGTTGATCAGGGTGGTGTCGGAGTTGATTACACCGGACAGAACCTTAATGAAGGAGTACTTGCCGTACTGATCGGAAATGGTCTTCCAGACAAAGGCTGCGGGTACGCCGCCGGGAGAAACCACGAATTCCTCGGTGGTGCCGTCAGCGGTGGTGGCCTTGTGATAGTTGCCCTCCACGGGGTTGGGCAGCAGGTCGATGATGTGATCCATGAGCATCAGGCTGCCCAGGCAGTTGACACCGGAGCCGCAGAGCACGGGGAACAGGCTCAGCTCCTTCACGCCCTGGTGCAGGCCCTTAATCATCTCGGCGTAGGTGAAATCGTCGCCCTCGAAGAACCGGTCCATCAGAGCCTCGTCGGTCTCGGCCACGGCTTCCTTCAGTGCGTCGTTGAATTCCTCGATAACGGAAACCTTCTCCTCGGGAACCTCGATTTCCACCCGCTTCAGGTTCTGCATCTCGTAAGCGCGCTTGTTCAGCACGTCGATGATGCCGGTGACCTTCTTGGAGCTGTCCCAAATGGGCACGACAACGGGAGCAATCTTGTTGCCGTACTTCTCACGCAGAGCGTCGAAGGTGGCATTGTAGTCGGAGTTGTCCTCGTCGACCTTGGAGATGTAGATAAAGCGGGGCATATTCCGCTCTTCACAGTACTTCCAAGCCTTCTCGAAGCCAACGGTGATGCCGTCCTTGGCGGAGCAGACGATGATGGCGGCATCGGCGGCCCGAAGGGCTTCCATCACGGCGCCGGAGAAGTCAAAACCGCCGGGGGTGTCCAGCAGGTTAATCTTGCAGTTGTGATACTCCAGGGGAGCGACGGCGGTGGAAATGGAGATGTTGCGGCGAATCTCTTCGGGATCGAAATCGCATACGGTGTTGCCGTCGGCATTCTTGCCAATACGGTCGATAGCACCGGTCATGTAAAGTAAGCTCTCTGCCAGAGCGGTCTTACCGCTGCCGCTATGGCCCAGCAGGCAGATGTTGCGGATGGCGTTTGCAGTGTACATGATAATAAAACTCCTTTCGGGAAGGCCGCTGCCCTCCTGTTGCATGCAGTTGGTGCTTTAGCACCACAATGAAGTCATTATATACGAAAGAAGCGGGAATTTCAATGCCTATTTTCGTCAAAATGCTAAATTGGATAAAATGACAGACGGACACTTGTTTTTCTGTGCAAAACACCCAAAAATCCGGGAGAGGATTTGTACGTTGGCACGATTCCTACCTTATCCCATCGGGGCGGTAAATGATTGTTTGCGGGCATGGCCCGCGGCAAATCGCGTCACCTACCCAAGCGGTAATCGAACACCTTTGGGCACGCTCGGTAACGAACGGCTCTGTAAATCGTACAGAAATGTCTGTCATCGCGAGGGCCTTTAGGCC
>JBGVDR010000147.1:0-8946 GCA_045119455.1 Faecousia sp. | reverse complement strand
GCCCCCAGCCCGCTGCCGTGGGTTTATATGGCCTTGGGCTTCATGCTTTCCCCTTGGGCTGCTGCTCTGCCTTGGGTGGTTCTGCTATCGCTCCCCCTTGGGCTGCTGCTTTCCCTTGGGCTGCTTCTCTGCCTTGGGTGGCTTGTATTGCTGGAAGTGGCCGCAGTTCCTCGCGTATCGGCTTCTATAATCGCAGGTGTGAACATCGGCACACTCGAAGCACAAACACGCGCCGTTATTGAATTGGTCTTGTGGTATTGTCTTCATTCTTGGTAGGGCTTAAATCGTGGGCAGGGTTCGCCGTCTTCCGTTCCCTCGCATCCTTCGCGCTGGTATATACAAAAGGGGCATTTTCTCGGCGGTTCGGGTTGTATCGTTATTTCGTTTGTGCTGGTACACAATTCGCCGACATACTCCAACCATAGGGCGCGGCCTTGAAAGGTCTCTGCGGCCTTTTCTCGCAGTTCCTCGGCTCGTTTTAGGCTATCGGCTGGAAATGGTATCGCCATTATTCCACCGCCTTGGAGTCGTAGCCATACACGCCAAATTTGGTATCTCTCTTTCATCGGCTTAAATGTCTTGGCAGGGTGGCGCGTCGGGGTGGTCGCATTGTTCCTCGTCAGCGTTCCAATAAAAACACTCTTTACACGGCGTAATCCAACAAACGTATGGGTCTGCTGGTACTATCTTCGCCGTTCTCTTACTCTCGTTTTGTGCGCTCATTTGGGGTCATAATTTGCGCAGGGGTGGCCGTTGGCTCGTACTCCTGCATAGATTGAACACTCGCGGAACTGTTTGCACTGTCCGCATTGTTTGGTTGTGGGCTGCTGGTTCATCGCTTGTCATTTGCTCGTTTGTCGGGTCTCTCGTTGTTATCGGTCGGCCTGCTACAATTAGCCGTGCCGCCTTCATCGTATGCACAAAAGACGTATTCAGGACATAGCAGACAATCGAAAAGGGTTGGCTTGTTCATACTCTTATTAGCTGCTTTATTTTCCCGCTGGCTCGCTTTCTTGCTCTTGCTGGTACTCTTGCCCATCGTCTGCAAACAAATCGCTCCAGCGGTCTAATTTGGGCAAATATCGGCGACATCCGTTATAACCTTGGTTCTTGCTCCAGCTACAATATTGGAAGCGGTCGCAGGTGATACACTTTTTAAGTTCTCGGTTTGTGCTGCTCATCGTCTTTTACTTGGAATAGGTCTAACTGCTCGCCTCGGCTCTCGTACTTGTTCAAATTGCCGTGCTGCTGGTCGTAATGAATGGCAGCGTTTAACCATCCGTCAAAAGTCATGTGACAAATGGGGCATCGAAATTGTGGCGGTTTGCCGTGGTTCTTGTGCTTCTTGCTCATCGTCTCGGTGTCTTACTTGTAGTTCTTGAGGGCGTTCATCAAATAGCCCGCGTAATTGGCTGGGCGTGTTTTGTCGGCGGTCTCTTTAATCTCGGCCAAACGTCTTATCTGAACGTCATAGTCTCCCCATTGCTCTATAATGTTTTCGATACGCTCAATAGACGCAGTATCTAACCCCCATGAGTTTGTCAGATAGCTGACAACCTCGGCGTGCAGTCTGATACGCTGGGCATCGAGTAGCTTTTCTTTCGCGCTCTCGTTCCTGAACGGCTTCATGTTCTTGTTAGTGACGGGCGTGATGGTGATATTCTCATAACCTCCTCCCCTGCCCTTGCGTTCTAACGTATATGTGAACGTATAAGGCGCGTACTCGTTTAACTCCTTTTGTGCTGAGTTGATAACCTTAGCAATAAAGTTGCTGGTTCTCTCGTATGCCTTTTGTTTGTCCGCTCCTAATAGCCGTTTGATTGTGTCGATGTGGTATGTAAACGGCGCGGTCTGCTGTGATATTACGACAAACATTATAACGCTGTATGTGGATTGTAGTCGCATATAGGCTGGCAGGTTTACCAATCTCCAGCCCTTCGACAAATCTAAGAGGGCGTTCCATAGCTGGTTATGAATGACGAATGTAATATAACGCTCACGGCCTTTATCGACGTATTCAGGAAACGCGATAATATTCAACTTGTAGAGGTGGCCATCGCGCCAATAATCGACCGTCTTTTGTGCCAATGTAAACGCCTTGGGAATGTTCTTGTAGTTAGTATCGCCAATCTGCAATAAGTAACGGGCTGGCAGCGTGACCCTAACGAGATTTAGAGCGTGTTCCATGTTGATATGGCTCAAATCCTTGTTATATCGTTTTAACGCTGCTTGTGCCTTGGCTATGACCCAGCCAAATAGCCTAACCTCATAGATGTTATCTAACTGTCGCAGGCTCTGAAGCACTATGTAACTTATCTGCGCATCCTTCATGGCTCTACTCCTTCAGCTTATTGTATATACACACGCTGCGCCCATCAACACCGCCCACCATCATATAAGGGTGGGTGGCGGGGGTGGCGGCGCCGTGCGCCGACACGGTGGGGATTCTCTGCGCTGGTTTCGTTCTCATCGTTGCAACTGCGTTAGGACATAATCAGCGACGCGACCATCGGCCAAATACTTAAACCATCGTTCCAGCCCATAATTGATGGCGCAATTACGGTTTATTTGATTCATGGCCATGTAGTCGTACAAATCAGCCCGAAGCCTGATAGAAACGGCGGTGGTAGGCTCTAAGAAACGACCATCGGGAATACTCCAAGGGTCTTTTCTCTTCAAATCGTCGGCGTGACGTTCTGGTAGTTGGTCGGTCTGGTAGTCATGCGTGAGGGTGGCCAATGCTGAATTTACGAGCTTGTTAAACTTCCAGCCGTTTTCTTTGGCCTTGTCGATGTAACGTGTCTGCACTCTTGCGCTCACGGGGATGGTGGAGCGGCCAGCGCGTGATTGGAATTTAAGGTAAGTCATTTCGTAAGATTTTGAGCTATTATACTGTCGATTTTATCAGCCAGCCGACGAACTGCAAGGGCGATGGCCTCACACTCGATTTTGAGTTCTACGGGCATCATGGCGGCACCTCGGTCGATGGCGTTATATCCTCGCGTCAAGTGGTGGTGTCCTACCATGAGAAAGTGGATGGCTTCAGAACCGACGGCGTTGGCTTGCTCGGCTGCAAACTGATAGGCGGCTTTCTTGCTTATACAGCGGACGTATTGTCGCCCATCGTAAACTATCCATCTCATATTATCGTCGCTCACATCGTCGCGGTATATAAGACGGCCAAAAGCATAATCGGGCAGGTCGTCACTCGCATTGTGCCAACTGTCTGCCTGGTTCCGTTGTTCCTGGTTCTCCTTGCTCATGTTATCGTGTCCGGCTTAATGTATATACAAAGTTAGTTACCATGGAAATGGTGGGCGCGTGTTCACGTTCCCACCATCATGCACTTTCTTCTACGTGTCTCGTCGAGGTTGTTCAGGTACTCCAGCACGGCCACATTGATAATGCGGTTCCGTTTGGCTCCCGTCGCCCTCATCTCCAGCTCTATTGCGTCATAGACTTCTTGGTCTAACTTAACGCTGATTGGCGTTTGTGTAGGCATAGGCAGCGTTTAGAGGTTGGGGGTGTTGTCGATACGGTGGCCCGTACTGCGCCACATAGATTTCCATTTCTCGAAGATTTCGCAATACGCGAACTTGTTGCCCATCATAACCAGCCACGCCTGAGCGGTGTTGGTGGCCATCTCCATGTGTGCGGCTCTGATGTCCATAATAGTGGCCAGCTCGGGCGTGTCGCTCTGAGCTGGGTGGAAATAGATACGATACTCTGTCATAGTTGTGTTTAGCATTTAGAGGGTTTATAATATTGAGTTGTAAGCTACTCTTCATCATCCGAAAAGCATTCGTAGGCATAGGGACAATCCGCGTGGCAGTACGGTATATCGTAGGTACATGGCGGTATAGCCAACCAGGCATCACGCACACGCCAAGACACATGTTCCGGAATCGTCTTCAGATAGTCGTAGTATTCATCCTCGGACATGTCGGAGATAGTCTTTTTGGGATTCTCTGCCATAGTTGTGTTTAGCATTTAGAGGGTTTATAAATGTGATTTGTGAATCAGGTAATAACTGCCGCAGGTGTCAAGTCTTGCGTATCTTGCGACCCACACTTCGACTGCGTTTTCTTCGACGCTTAAAAGGTCGTCGCCGACCTTCTTTGCGTGTTCGTCGTTCTCATACTTGCCATTGATCACTTTCGATGCAAACGGCTCGTATATGACAGTATAGCGATAGTAGTTATACTGTGTTCTAAAGCAACTTAAAGCACATCCTTTCTCCATAGTTCCAGAACAATTGCGTTTTCTCCAGCTTTCTCCAAACGGTATTGCATCCGCTGGCCATCACCCTTGATGCTCTGGTCAGCTGAAACGACGCGATATCCGTCCTTTAAATACTTGCGCTCGGTTTTATATAGCGCGTCCTCTGCTTCTCTCTCCAGCGTGAACATTTTCACGTCTCGGCCAAAGTCCGTTGGCATCTGGTACTCATACCCATTTGAGCGATAGAAAGCCCGCTGGGTTATCATATAGACTGTTCTCATACTACGACCAACCTTCTTCAGGACACAAATGGAAACCGTGGGATTCAGCGACCGCAACCGCAGACAAGAGAGAGGGGAAAAACTTACGACCTTTCGGGCCATACATAGCCGTTTTGTTGCCATCCGTGACCACTGTGATCACGTCGGCCTCGTTACGGAAAACGAGTGATTCAGTTTTGTTGTTGCACATCTTGTATAGAAATTAGAGGTCTTAAAAGTGGGGGCTGGGGTGTGTCCAGATGCCCCCAAATTTTGGTTTAATGTCCGACCAGCACCATCGGACGGGCCTTTCCAGGGCTGTTGCGATACGTTACGACGTCGCACCTCTGCGTTGCGTCGATATCCTACGCGTCTGCAAAAGTATATACTTTTCCCGAAATAAACAAATTATTTGCCACTTTTTTTCAAAAAAACGACAAAAACGAGCAGGACGAGCGCGACATTGGCCAATGTGCTGAGCCAATAAGCGGCCTCTAAACGCTTGCTCTCGCCCTGCTGTTTTCCTTCTTTCGTAACGACTGTGACGGTATCGTTACGGCTAATCTCTATGTGGATAAGGGTGTCCCCTCGCTCTTTCTCGTATGAACGATAAATCTCTTGTTTTATTGTGGCGGTATCTATCCGGTGTGTTATTATGCGGATTGTGTCCCTTCCCTTCTCTTTCATGTGGTATGTGAGAGTATCAACCTTAAGCGACTGCGTAGTAGTCTCTACGAGGGTTTTACTACGACACGCCGAAAATCCGGTTAAAACCAAAATGATCATCGAGCATGTATATACAAAGTACCTGGTATTCATAAGCTCATGTCTGGAGTAGATAACAGTAGCCGGAGGTTCTTAGCCTGATGGGGTGACAGTGCAGCATGTGTATATACATTCTCCTGCAGCTTTTTGTATATACACAACCTGGTAATGCGTGACTGTTGCCCGCCCATGGAGCGCAAGGCATCGAGCAGCTATTTTTGTATATACTCACTCCTGGATCTATTTTTTACCCTCCAGCAACCTTTTGTAAAAGTTCCCATATTCCGCGTGTGCGTCGAAGCACGGGCAGGGCTTGCTATTGTTATAGTCATGGTGGCCGTGGACGCTACAGCGGTACATCTGGACTAAATTATATATCTCTTTCTGGAGTGTGGCTTTTTGTGCAGGTGTTCTAGTATCTGCAAAATCGCCGTTTTCATCGAGGCCCCCAACATAACAAACCCCGATGGAATGGGCGTTATGTTTGAGACAGTGTGCGCCTATGCGTGAAACAGGGCGACCCTTTTGCCATTGGCCGTCAGTCGTTACCACATAGTGATATCCGATATCCGCCCAATGCTTTTCGTTCTTGTGGTACTCCCTTATTTCTTCCACGCCGTAGCCGTCGATGGCCTTGGTACCCGTACAGTGTACGATGATATCGTTTATATATCTCATGGGGTTGGTGGTGCTGCTGGTTTATTCCACTTGTAATCGAATCCCAGTAGTGTTGCCGTCAGGGTTAAGAACTGGGCGATCACGAAACATGTGCTACTCCCTATGTCAGAGCTGGGCGATATCAGGAGACCAACGAACGAAAGAGCGATGGCCGTCACCAATGAGAGACCAGCCAGGCACTTTTCATATTTTCGATTCTTGAACATACTCCAGATAGATTTTAGAATGTAATGCCCCCGCTCGATGAGGGTCAAGCAGGGGCAAACGTAGGGTTATATTTGGCCGTAGTCGAATTGACAGTTGGTTACATCGATATTCTGGAGGGCGTTCTCCAGCTGGATGATATCACCTTCCTGAAGCGGGCCGTTTAGGTCATAGTTCAGAAAGTTCCGCAGTGTCCTGATGCCGTAACTCTCCCCGGGGTTTTCGGTCGTAGGCGTGAAGATGAAACAGTAGTTTGGATCATCTGCCCAAGTCCCGTACATGGTTTCTTGATCGAAGCCAAAACCGCGGTTCAGTTTTACCCAGATATAGCGCGGAGTTCCTGAAGGCCTCACGGTACATTCAGGGTTGCCCCATATCTCGACTGCTGGCCGTTGATCAGGGGTGTCGCCACCCCCTATCCATTTACCTCACCACCATTGAGGACGTAAGAACCACCAACGGGATAGGTGGCGATTGCGTCACTCTCACTGTAGTTCATGAAGTTTTCCTGGATGTGGCTGCAATCCATCTCGGTGTTGTTGCGGTTCCAGCCATTAGCGGTCTTCTCGCTATGGATAGTGCAAGCAGCATAACCGGCGTGGTCAGTGTCATCGATAGAGGTGAAAAACGTTACACCATTGTTGGCTACAATGACCTGATGAGCATCGTTACTCTCTACCAAGATACGCTCAGCGAGGTTTTGAGACGTGATAGTTTCATCGTCGAGCTTCAGGAACGTGAAGCGGACGAAACCGAAATAGAACTGAGACTTGTCGGGGTTCCAGCGCAGGTAGCACACTGTGATGAGGTCGTTCGTAGTCACGCCATACAGCTGGGCCAACTTCTTAGAAGTGAAGTTAGCAGCGGCAGTGGGTCCGAGCGTTACCTTCAGGCTGTAAGCCCCTTCATCTTCCGCGTCCCCAATTTCGACCGGATAAGCGAGGTCAGCAGCAGTACCGCGAGACATGATATAGGCTCCAGGGCTGATGGTGCGGTCCTGGTACTTGTTATAACACATCTTGGGGCTTGCTGCTCCCAGATTCTCGCGGAGCTTCTTCGCGTTCAGACGAATGAACTCAGACATGTTCATCTGGCCATAGGTGATACCCTCGAAGCTGTGATCGACGATAATCTTCATACCTGCATAGGCGGCTGATGCGGTGGCCATGACCATACGCTGCACCATCTGCTCTTGTGTGCGTGGGTTCTTTACCTCATACACACGGTCTTTGGTTATCTGCTTGCCGTTGTTCACCTGAAACGTGAGGGTCTTGGTGCTACCACGACGCAGGCCAAAGAATGATTTACTTTTTGCCATTGTGATAATTGGTTTTATATACCCAAACGCAGGGTGGCGGGCGTAGAGTTGTTCTGCACCGTCGCAAAGGTAGCAAATTAGTTTCTTATGACCAAATTATGAGGAGGTTATGAGTTACCCCGAAAGTGCCCATATTTAACAAATGACGGTAGTAAAAAGGCCGTCCGCGAAGCCGTCCGAAACGCGAAGCGCGAGCGTAGCGAGCGGGGCGCGTGTTCGGCGGCTGATGCGGTGGCCGTGTCGGGTTCGGTTGCCGTAGCCGTCCGCGAAGCCGTCCGAAACGCGAAGCGCGAGCGTAGCGAGCGGGGCGCGTGTTCGGCGGCTGATGCGGCGGCGTTGTCGGCGTGGTGTGCGGTGGCCGTCGGCATCGTCAGGGCGGCGGGTGGGGTCGTTGGCCGTCAGCGTTGGCAGTGTCTCAGGCTGGAACGTGTGCGACTGTCGAGCGGGTTGGCGGGTGGGGATGGCTGGAACGTGTGCGACTGTCGAGCGGGTTGGCGGGGGTGTGTGCTGCTGATGGGCGGCTATGGCTCGTAAAATTGCCGTCGGCATCGTCAGGGCGGCGGGTGGGGTCGTTGGCCGTCAGCGTTGGCCGTCGGGCTGGGTCGGGCTGGAACGTGTGCGACTGTCGGGCGGTTTGTCGGGTGGGGCTGGCTGGAGTTCCTGAAGGGGTCGAGCGTGTATATACAAATGGCTGGTTCTGCGGTGGCCGTCAGCGGTGGCCGTCAGCGGTGGCCGTCGGGCTGGAGGCGTGACCAACTCTATACCAAGTCTATGGTGTATATACATAAATAGCTGAAAACGGTGGCCGTCAGCGGTGGCCGTCAGCGGTGGCCGTCAGGGTCGGCGTGTGTTTGTGGCCATTTCCCTTGTGCGTGGTACTCGGAAACGTCGGAAACGTCGGCGGGCTGGGCGTTTGGTTGTGGTCGGGTGGTCATTTCTTGGGTGTTCCCTGAACTGCGTTTTTGCTGGGTGTGTTTCTCGTTGGGGTGGTGGGTGGGGGCGAAGCCGCGAAGCGGCGGCAGCGGGTGGCCGTCAGCAGCCGCGAAGCGGCGGCAGCAGCAGCCGCGAAGCGGCGGCGGGTCGTTGGCTGGGGCTGGGGCTGCAAGCGGGGCGCGTGGTGGCGTTTTCTCGGCTGGGCTGGGCTGGCAGATGGGGGCGGCGACAAAACGGCGGCAGCGGGCGCGGGGCGCGTTTGGCTGGGCTGGGCTGGCACTAAAAAGGGGTTCGGGGCTGGCTCTTATATACGTTTCTCCTTTTCGGGGGCTGGGGGCTGGGGGCTGGAAGCCCTGAAAACCTTTGCCCCCTTGGGGGCTGGGGGGCTGGGGGCTGGAAGCCCTGAAACCTTTTGCCCCCTTGGGGGGCTGGGGGGCTGGGGGCTGGAAGCCCTGAAACCTTTTGCCCCTTGGGGGGCTGGGGGGCTGGGGGCTGGAAGCCCTGAAACCTTTTGCCCCTTGGGGGGCTGGGGGGCTGGGGGCTGGAAGCCCTGAAACCTTTTGCCCC
>JBGVDR010000146.1:0-4184 GCA_045119455.1 Faecousia sp. | reverse complement strand
GGACGTCAAGGCCTACACTGCCAAGCTCGCTCAAGGTGCCAAGGCCTACACTGCCAAGCTCGCCAGCTGGACGCATAGAGAGCCGCGGCGCATTGTTCGGGGCGCCGCCGCGGCTCTGCTACGCGCCACGCCGCCGCCCTCTCTCTCTCTTACTCTCTCCCCCTCCCTTTCCTTTCCCCCTTCTCCCCTCTCACTCGGCGCGCTCGCCGCGCGCGCAATGTGTCTGCGAAGCAGACTCTTTGAGAGTGCGCGACGAGCGCGCCGCACACACCACGTCTTTACATACTATCCCGACACGTTCCGCCGCCGCCGCGCTCGTGCTTCGCTCGGTCTCGCGTACACGTGTACATATTATAATACACGCGCATAGTACCGCGCGCCAGCGCGGTACAAGCGGACGCGCGCCAGCGCGGCCGCAGGGAAAGCGAGCACCACGCGGGCACCACGCGGGCAATATGTGTGCACACCGCGCGAGCCACCACCACAAGCCGCGACCGGATGCCGCCGGAGCCTTTTGACCGAGCGAAGCGAGCAGCGACGGCGGCGCCGGACGCAGGCAGGGACACCACCCCACCCCCCAGAGGACTGCCACCCCATATGCGGGGTGGGAGAGGGGGGTGCGGGGGGAGGGGAGGGCCGCAACATGGGCCCGCCCCCCGCTGGTAACTTTTCCTTTCTTCCCTTTCTCCCCCTTCTTCCTCCTCTATCTTCTCCCTCTCTCCCCCTTCTCCCCCTTCTTCCTCCTCTATCTTCATAACGCAGAGCCGCGGCCGCGCCCCGAACAATGCGCCGCGGCTCTCTATGCGTCCAGCTGGCGAGCTTGGCAGTGTAGGCCTTGGCACCTTGAGCGAGCTTGGCAGTGTAGGCCTTGACGTCCTGAGCGAGCTTGGCAGTGTAGGCCTTGCAGTTAAGCTGGACTTTGCAGGGTTGCCTATAGGGTAGCCATAACAACCCTAATAGTGACACTTTCCGTCGCATTTCCTTTGCTCGTATCTTCATTTTCAGTATCTTTGCCCTCGGTTCGCGTCACAATGCCAAACCTTAACAATTACAACTATGGCAGTACTTCAAAACTTATGGATTCGTGGAGGAAAGCAGCGTCTTGGCGGCGTAGTCCTCTATCAGATGAACGGGCAGACCTTGGCGAGAGAACTCGCTCCGCAGGTTGCCAATCCTCGGACCACTGCACAGATGCGGCAGAGGGTTAAGTTGAGTAACCTCGTGGCCTTTTACAAGGCTAACAAGGGATGGATGCGCAATGCGTTCGAAGATAAGGCGCAGCGCGAGAGTGATTACAATGCCTTTGTAGCGGCCAATATTGGCAACACACTAGTAGCCTTGACAAAGTCAGAGGTGGCAAGTGGTGCAGCCATTGCGGCACCTTACCAAATCACACGTGGCTCTATCTTGAGCATCGAACACACCTTGCAGGGTTCGACAATCAAGACCAACCTAAACCTCGGTAATTTCCAAATAGCAGCTGGCACGACCATTGGCCAACTCTCGAAGGCTATCCTCAACAACAACCTAACTTTGTCAGAGGGTATGCAGTTGAGCCTTATTGTGAATGTCCAGCAGTCAGGCAATGCCTCACAACAGCCTTACATTGTTGTACGCGTGTATGAATTACTGCTAAACCGCACTTCTACTGAACCTCTGACCAATTACTTTCCCGACAGCGTGACGTCGGTGGCTGCTGGCACTAACAATTACGCGCTGGCACTTAATACGTCCACATTCTCGGAGGGTGGTGCCACGTTCATCCTCTCGCACTCGGTTGGAGGCGTTACCCGTGTGTCCTCGCAAAGGCTCCAGCTGTTCGGCAGTCAGTCCGTTTACAATGCACACACGACAGCCGCAGCCATGCAGGCCGCAATTGATTCGTATGGTGTAGGCGGCGACGTATTCCTCGACACGAACAACGCCAACGCCCTGCTGGACGTTCTTGGTACCACGACAATCCTCTCGGTTAAGTACAATGGTAGCACGTTCACAGCCGGAGACGAGTGGGATGAGGTTATCGAAGAAGACCAGCAGGTGGAAATAACAATGTCACAACCGATTCCAGCAGGGGCTACAATATCAGCAAACATAACAACGGACAATGGTGGTGCTTGGGTTTTAGGTAGTCCAACAGCGGCAGAAAACGCAATTACCGGACAAATAGGGATTCAAGGAGAGGAACCAACAGAGCATGGGTTTATCCTCGTTTCGGTCGTTATCAATGGCGAGACGTTTACTTTACGTTTCCCGTACCGCGACGGCCAGCACCTCGGAGACTGAAAAAACCCACCAAAGGCCTCGACTGTTGGCCGATTTAGCAAAAAATGCTTGGAATGCTTGCGCGTTCCAGGCATTTTTTTTACCTTTGCATCGGCAAGCACCTAAAGACGCGAGGGTGAGGGTGGGTAGCTCCCACCCATTGCCAAACTCTTAACTATCGCGTCAGAGCGTCAAATATGTACAATTACTTACCATGGCCCAGTAACATGCGAACGGCCGACCAAGTGTTATCCATGCGAATCCAAGAGGGGTCCGCTGGGTATGGCGTGTATGTAATGCTGCTCGAACTACTCCGCGACGCGGAGAATCGGCGGCTAGTGTTTAACCCTCGGCATTTGGCCTTTGCGATGAATGAGCCCGACGTCGAGCTCGTCCAGCGCGTAGTCCAGGACTACGCCCTTTTTGATGTGGGCGAGGATGGCCGCTTTTCCTCTCCATGGCTGGAGCAGCAAATGAACGAATACGACGCGAAGAAAGCGGCAGCCGTGGCCGCAGGCAAACGCGGTGCAGCTCGTCGTTACGGCAGGCCCGAACCAACAGAAGCAGACGAAAATAGGGACCCTATGGGGGGGGCTATGGCCGCCCAATCGGTTCCCGATAGCAATATAACACAACATAATAAACCCAATGAGATAAACCCAACCAAATCCAAGCTCTTGGGCATGACGTGGAGAGATATGACGGGAGAGGACCTTTTTTCTTTGGCGAGGAAAAAGGAGCCGCTAATCGACGATATGAGCCGCAAGGTTATAGCAGAACGCCAGAAGGAGTTTGACGCGAAGCACGGGCCCGATAGGTACAATTTTATGGCAATTTTGGACGATTGCGACTATTTCAGCGTAGGCGTAAGCATGTTCGCGTGGCTGGTCAAGTACACCAACAGCGCGCGCATAGGTACGCCCGAAATGGACCGACTGGGCAAGCTCGTCTATGATTGCCGAAATGCCAAGTTTGTGCCAAAGTACGGAGCCGACTACCTACTAACGAAGCTGCTGGAGCCGCTGCAAGGTGGCCCAACGTTTAGCGCGAAAGGAGGTGTGCAGGAATGACCCAAGACAGCAAAATGATTCGAGACGCATGGCTAAGCCTTGCAGACCTTGTGGCCATGATGACGTCCGGATATCGCTTTGAAGAAGATCCTCCATATACACTCGACCAAGTAGAGGGACGCTGCAGGCGGTTCCTCGAGGAGCTGGAGGAATACCGGCAGCGGCAAAAATAGCTGCTTGCCCAGCTTACAAATCTACCTACATAAGTCGCTGATTTTCAGCGGCTTTTTTTTTACCACTTCCGCAGGTTCGCGGCCCTATTGGCCGCCGTGGCAACTCCTTTACCCCGACCCCCTTTGGAGCCGCGGAGCGGCGCAACGCCGAAGGCGGTGCGCCGCGGATGCGGCAGGCGGCCGAAGGGCGCGCCCAGCGCGCACGGAGGCCGTGGGGACGACGGGCGACCCGCAGGCGGCGGGCAGGCGCAGCCCTCGCAAGCAATCGCGAATAGTTCGCTACGGAGCCGCTACAAGGCACCCTCGTCCGTCGGCACCACTCCGCTTCGGCGCGTGGGCGTCGCAAAGGTCGTGGGCCCTTTGTGCGCCTTGCGGCGCTGGCGGCCTCTGCGGCCGCCATTTAGCCGCGCTGTCGCGCGCGGCAACCCGCGTGGGCGGGTGCCGATTTCCGCCCTTAGCGGGCGGGGGCCCGCTCCCAATGCACGCCCACACTGCCGCGCTCCGTTCATGCCTCCGTACTGCGGGAGCCTCTCCGCTCTTCCTCCGCTCTCTCTCCGCTCTTGCTCCGCTCGGGCACCGCCTGCCCGCCGCCTGCGGGTCGCCCGTCGTCCCCACGGCCTCCGTGCGCGCTGGGCGCGCCCTTCGGCCGCCTGCCGCATCCGCGGCGCACCGCCTTCGG
>JBGVDR010000145.1:0-50921 GCA_045119455.1 Faecousia sp. | reverse complement strand
TCTGTCATCGCGAGGGCCTTTAGGCCCGTGGCGATCTCCTCTAAAGGGAACTGATATGTTTTATTGTCAGGAGATTGCCACGCCAGCTTACGCTGGCTCGCAATGACGTGCTATTTTTTACACCGCTAAACAATCATTTATAGGTGTAAATGGTTTTATTGGCTGTAAACGCAGGAAATAAGAAGAAATATTTTGACAAATGGGACTAACAGTTATATAATAAAAACTGTATGGGCATATTTGCCCGGCAATATGTAATTAAACCGAAAGGGATGTATACATCATGTTCAAAATCGTTCGCAAGAAGGAGCTGAACTCCGCCGTCACCCTGATGGAGATTGAAGCCCCCTTCGTCGCCAAGAAGGCCAAGGCTGGCCAGTTCATCATTTTCCGCATCGATGAGCAGGGCGAGCGTGTGCCTCTGACCATCGCCGGTTACGACCGGGAGAAGGGCACAGTCACCATCATCTTCCAGAAGGTGGGCTTCTCCACCATCGCCCTGGGCAATCTGAACGAGGGTGACTATATCCGCGACTTCGTTGGTCCTCTGGGCAAGCCCACTCCTGTGGAGGGCAAGAAGAAGGTCTGTGTGGTTGGCGGCGGCGTGGGCTGCGCTATTGCTCTGCCCTCTGCCCAGGCTTTCAAGGAAGCCGGCGCCGAGGTCACCGTTATTGTTGGCTTCCGCTCCAAGGATATTGTCATTCTGGAGGACGAGTTCCGCGCCTGTGCCGATAACTTCATCCTCATGACCGACGACGGCTCCTACGGCCGCCACGGTCTGGTCACCCAGCCCCTGAAGGAGATGCTGGAGGCTGGCGAACAGTTCGACGAGGTCCTGGCCATCGGACCCATCCCCATGATGAAGTTCGTTTCTCTGACCACTCTGCCCTTCGGCACTCACACCAGCGTGTCCCTGAACCCCATCATGGTTGACGGCACCGGTATGTGTGGCGGCTGCCGTGTCACCGTGGGCGGCGAGACCAAGTTCGCTTGTGTGGATGGTCCTGAGTTCGACGGCCACAAGGTGGATTTTGCCGAGCTGATGAAGCGTAATTCCGTCTACCGCGACCGTGAGGCCGAGGTTACCGAGAAGCATGCCTGCCGCATGGATGCCATGGGCAAGGCTCTGATTAAGTAAGGAGGAAACTGCAATGGCAAACATGACTCTTGTGAAAACCCCCATGCCCGAGCAGGATCCCAAGGTCCGTGCCCGCAACTTCCAGGAGGTTGCCCTGGGCTACACCCCCGAAATGGCTATTGAAGAGGCCGGCCGCTGCTTGAAGTGCAAGAACCCCAAGTGCGTGGAGGGCTGCCCCGTCAATGTCCGCATCCCCGAGTTCATCGCCAAGGTGCAGGAGGGTGACTTCAAGGCCGCTTATGAGATTATTACCTCCACCAATGCGCTGCCCGCCCTGTCCGGCCGTGTCTGCCCCCAGGAGAGCCAGTGCGAAGCCAAGTGCGTCCGCGGCATCAAGGGCGAGCCAGTCGCCATCGGTCGCCTGGAGCGGTTTGTTGCCGACTGGTACCGTGAGAACGTCAACGCCATGCCCGAGAAGGCTCAGTCCAACGGCATCAAGGTCGCCGTGGTTGGCTCCGGTCCTGCCGGCATGACCGCCGCTTCCGACCTGGCCAAGAAGGGCTACGCTGTCACCATGTTCGAGGCCCTGCACACCGCCGGCGGCGTGCTGGTTTACGGCATCCCCGAGTTCCGTCTGCCCAAGGCCATCGTGGCCAACGAAATCACCAAGCTGCAGGCGCAGGGCGTGGAAGTCATGACCAACATGGTTATTGGCCGTGTCCTGACCCTGGACGAGCTGTTCGAGATGGGCTACAAGGCCGTCTTCGTGGGCTCCGGTGCCGGTCTGCCTATGTTCATGAACATCCCCGGTGAGAGCCTGAACGGCGTGTTCTCCGCCAACGAGTACCTGACCCGTACCAACCTGATGAAGGCCTACACCGAGGAAGCCGATACTCCCATCATCAAGTCCAAGGCTGTTGCCGTTGTCGGCGGCGGTAACGTGGCTATGGACGCTGCCCGCTGTGCTATGCGTCTGGGCGCTGATAATGTGTACATCGTCTACCGCCGTGGCGAGGCTGAGATGCCCGCCCGTCTGGAGGAGCAGCACCACGCCAAGGAGGAGGGCATCGAGTTCAAGACTCTGTGCAACCCCACCGAAATCATCGGCGATGAGAGCGGTCGTGTCTGCGGCATGAAGTGCGTGCGTATGGAGCTGGGTGAGCCCGATGCCTCCGGTCGCCGCCGTCCCATTGAGGTTCCCGATTCCGAGTTTGTTCTGGACGTGGATACCGTCATCATGTCCCTGGGCACCAGCCCCAACCCCCTGATTCGCTCCACCACCCCCGGTCTGGAAACCAATCGGAAGGGCTGCCTGATTGTGGACGAGAACGAGATGACCACCCGTGAGGGCGTGTTTGCCGGCGGTGATGCCGTTACCGGCGCTGCCACCGTCATCCTGGCCATGGGCGCCGGCAAGAAGGGCGCTGCCGCCATCGACGCATTCCTGCAGAAGTAAAAACAACCACCCTGTGCCATTCGCACAGGGTGGATTTTTTTGTGTTACAGTCCCAGCACTCGCTGGGCAGTTTTGTGGGCAATCTGCTCGAATTGGTCATCCGTCAGCTTCAGCTGCTGGAAACGCTTGACCTCCGACACCGGATCCCACAGGGGATAATCCGTGCCATAGGCCATCCGCTCGGCGCCGTAGTTGTTGATGTAGCGCTCCGCCTCACCCGCTTCCATGAACATCATGGCGCTGGAAATATCGAAAACGCAATCCGTGTCCCACAGCAGCTCCTGGGCGGTGTGGAACATGGAGTAGCCGCCGAAATGGGCAGCAATGACCTCCAGCCGGGGGAACATATCCAGCACCTTCCGCAGTCGCACCGGGTGGGAATAGTGGTACCGGGGGTCGCCCATGTGCAGCAGCACAGGCAGTTTGCCTTGCAGCGCCTCGTATACCGGCAGCAGCCGCTCATCGTCGATGGCGAATCGCTGAGAGTCCGGGTGCATCTTGATGCCCTTCAGTCCATTGTCCTGAACCCATTGTACCTCTTCCATCAGCCCCTCCATCTCTGCGTGGAGCGTGCCGAAGCCGATGAATCGGTCCTGCTGCTGGACCTGCTCGACAATAAAGCTGTTAATCTGCCGCACCCGGTTGGCGGCGTTGGAAACCGGCAGTACCACGAATTTGTCGATGCCTGCTTCGCTGCCACGCTTGAGCAGCATGTCCACCGTGCCGTCCATGGCCTGGTTGCCCTCCAGCTGATAAAAATCCCGCACGCTCTCGGTGGCCTTCCGGGCAATTTTGTCGGGATAAATGTGCGTGTGAATGTCGATGATTTGCATGAAAACGCCTCGAATCCAGAGTTTTCTCCAATTATACCACAGCTGAGCGGAAATGCAACGCATCAGCCTTCTTTTTGGAGATGTCCACAGCCGGACCGCTGTTTTTTCAAGAAAATTTTACGCAATATCCATACCTTTCCGGCGAAAACAGTATTGAGATTTACAAAAATGTATGATAAACTAATAAGAGTTGCGAGAAAGAGAACCGGATTATTTCATTACCGAGGAATAAAACATGACTTCACATACTTCCGATAATCGACGGAGCCAGGTGCTCCATCGGCGGCTGGTGATTGTTGCGATTGTTGCGGCAATATTGTTGTGCATTCTGTGTGGTGCGGCGGTTGCGGTAACCGCGGCCCGTTCCGGCAATGCCCAGAAGCCCGCCACCGCTCCCAGCGTTCCCAGCGCTCCCAGCATTCCCAGTACCCGTCCCCCTGAAACCGAGCCCTTGCCCACAGAGCCGCTGGACTTGCCGGCATCCGTGGAGCTGAAGCTTGGCACCTACCTGGTAGGTACTACCCTGACTCCTGAGCTTCTGGTTTCCGGGCTGGAGGGCACCGGCATTACAGCCCGTCTGGATCAGCCTTTGGAGCTGGTGTCCGGCTGGCAGAATGTCACCTTGATTTTCACTGATGGAACCCGGGTTTGTACCCGCCAGACCACAATCTACGGCTTCACCATGCAGACCAGTGCCACCTTCTTTGCGGAGGATGGCCATGTTCCCTCTGTGTCGGACTTTGTTGCCGATCCCAATGTGACCGCTTCCTTCCTGAATCCTGCTGACCAGCCCTTGACGGTGCCCGGTCAAGTGACCGCGATTATTGTGTGCGATGGGAAAGAATATCCTGTCACCTACTTGATTGGCGAGCGGCAGAGTCCTGTGGGCATCCCCCAGCAGGTCACGACCCAGGCCGGTATCCTGCCGGAACCCGCTGCATTGCTTGCTCAAATCCAGGATGATTCCGATGTTACCGTTACCTATGTCCAAGTCCCCGACCTTTCCGTGGTTGGCACGGTAGAGGTTCAGCTTCTGCTGACCGATGCCTGGGGTAATACCGCCACCGTCGGCTCCACCATCGTGGTCATCCCTAATGAGAATGCCCCCCAGTTCACAGGTCTGGATAAAATCGCCGTGTCCCTGGGTCAGAACATCTCCTACAAGTCCGGTGTCACCGCCACTGACCCCCAGGATGGCAAGGTCTCCTTCCAGGTGGACAATTCCGCCGTGGATACCGCCGTACCTGGCACCTACACCGTGTATTACAGCGCCACGGATTCCGATGGCAATACCACCATTATGCCCCGCATTGTGGTCATCCGCGGTATCACCGAGGGCATGGTCTATGCCCAGGCTCAGAGCGTGATCGACCGCATCATCACCCCGGATATGACCCGGGATGAAATTATCCGCACCATCCAGAAATATACCTATGATGCGGTGGCCTATGTGGGCTACTCCGATAAATCCAGCGTCGTCAACGGCGCCTACGAGGGCTTTACCACGGGTAAGGGCGATTGCTACACCTACTACTCCATGAATGTGGTATTCTTTGACTTGCTGGGTATCGAAAATCTGGAGGTTACCCGTATCAATGGCACCACCCACCACTGGTGGAACCTGGTGCTCTACGAGGACGGCAACTACTACCACCTGGACTCCTGCCATGCCAAGTTCAAGCCCGCTGGCTTTGACTTCGCCAAGATGACGGATTCCGACCTGGAGTGGTACACCAACCACCCGGATGTCATCAACCGCCGCCCCAACTTCTATACGTACGATAAGACCCTGCCCGAGTACCAGGGCATTACCATCGCCCCCTGAGGTTAGAGCATGATGAAAAGAATTTTGAAAATCATCGCCGCAGTGCTGATTTTTGTGCTGGCATTTATTGCGGTTCAGCGGATTCTGATGCCCAAGTACCTGACCGAGGCACAGGACGGTCGCCTGATTGCGGAGTATTATGACTCTGCCAAGAACCACGATGTGGTCTTCGTGGGTGACTGTGAGGTGTATGAGAGCTTCTCGCCTGTGACCTTGTGGCAGGAGTACGGCATCTCCTCCTACGTCCGTGGCAGCCCACAGCAGCTGATTTGGCAGTCCTACTACCTGATGGAGGAAACCCTCCGCTACGAAAAGCCCAAGGCTTTCGTCTTCAACGTCTTCTCCATGAAGTACGGCGAACCCCAGAACGAGGCCTATAACCGCCTAACTCTGGACGGCATGAAGTGGTCCCAGAGCAAGATTGACTCCATCAAGGCCTCCATGACCGAGGATGAGGACTTTATCACCTACGTCTTCCCCCTGCTACGCTACCACGATCGCTGGAGCGAGCTGAAGGGAGAGGATTTCAAGTACGCCTTCAAGGATGTGCCTCAGCTGTCCATCAACGGCTACCTCATGCGGGTGGACGTGGACGGCATCGAAAAGCTCAGCGACCCCGGTCTGTATTTGAAGGATTATTCCTTCGCACAGGTGTGCTGGGACTACCTGGACAAAATGCGTACCCTCTGTGAGGAAAACGGTGTGGAGCTGATTCTGATGAAAGCCCCCACCGGCACCGCCAAATGGTATTGGTACGACCAGTGGGATGAGCAGATTCGGGCCTATGCCGAGAAGCACGGCCTGGCTTACTACAACTTCCTCCAGGTCACCGATGAAATCGGTTTGGACTATATGACAGATACCTATGACAGGGGTGCCCACCTGAACCTGTCCGGCGCAGAGAAGCTCAGCCGCTATTTCGGCAAGATTCTCGCCACCACCCATGGTATTACCGGTCATGCCGGCGACGGCACCTACGAAGCCATTTGGGCCGATTTGACCGATAAATACAACCGCATCAAAGCCAACCAGGAAAAAATGCTGGCCGAAAACGGAAAGCTGTCCGGCTTTACCGGTCTTGATGAGTAATTTATTGCCGATTACGGCAGAAAGGGAATAATTATGAAAGCTACGATTTGCATTGTTTTGGCCATGATTCTGGCCCTGGGTATGTTCGGCTGCGCCAAGAACGAGGATACCGGCGCCACCACCCAGCCCACCATCCAGGTTACCCCCGGCACCAGCCCCATCGGCTACGGCTTCACCTACAATGGTGTGACCTTCGGCATCGGCATGGATGCTGACGCTGTCATCGCTTCTCTGGGCGAGCCCAAGAGCCAGGAGAAGACTGCCAGTTGCGCCTTCGGTGGCTACGACATCGTCTACACCTACGACAACTTCAAGATTTCCGCCAACGACGAGAACGGCTTCAACCGCATCTACGGCATTCAGCTGATCAACGACATGGCTGAAACCCAGGAGAACATCTACACCGGCTGCATGGCCGAGGAGGTCATCGCAAAGTACGGCGACCCCACCAGTTCCAACGCTGCCGGCCTGTACTACGCCAAGGACGGCATGGAACTGCAGTTCATGCTGAAAGACGGCGCTGTGGATAAGATTCAGTACATCGATTCCAGCGTGGGCTAATCAACCAATAACACAACCCCCGAGGTTTCTAACCTCGGGGGTTCGCTTGTTTGCGCCAGAAATCCCGCAAAACCGTTATGAGTCACTCCGACCCACAATCAGCCCCTTGGGGCAGGCCTTTACGCACAGCCCGCAGTGGTCGCACTTTCCGTAATCAATCACCGCAAGATTTTTCTCAATGGTAATCGCTCCCTTGGGGCAAGCCTTCACACAGGCGGAGCAGGCTACACAGCCCACCGTGCAGCCCCGGTTGGTGGCAGGACCTCTGGCTAACGATGCGCAGGGGATGGTGGTCTGCCGCCCCGGCACCACCGGCACAATGACCCCTCTCGGACAAGCGGTGGCGCACTGCATACAGCCGATGCACAGCCCCTCGTCCACCTTCGCCACGCCGTTTTTGACGGATATTGCCCCTGTGGGGCATGCTTTGACGCAGTTGCCGAAGCCCAAACAGCCGTATTTGCAAATCACCGGTCCCCGCCCAGCCACCTTGGTGGCGGCGAAGCAGTCGGCCAGCCCTTCATAGTGCCCCTTCTGCTTGGAGCCGGTGTGGTCCGGGCCCTTAAAGCCGGAGCAGCGTACCCATGCCACCCTTCTTTCCACATTCTCCGCGGTGACACCCATAACCGTCGCCATTTTTTCCGCCGCCGGGTTGCCTCCGGAGGAACAAAGCCCGATTTTTGCCTGCCCCTTCAGCACCGCTTCTGCATAGCCGCTGCAGCCTGCATAGCCGCAGCCACCGCAGTTGGCGCCGGGCAGCGCATCGCACAGTGCCTCCAACCGAGGGTCAGTGGGCACATGAAACACCCGGGAAGCTAGCGCCAGCACTAGTCCGAAGACCAGTCCCAGTCCGCCCAGCACCCCAATGGCAATTAAAATTTCCGTCATGCCTACCCCTCCCTCAGAAGAAACTTAGCCCCGAAAAGCCCATAAATGCCAGCGCCAGCAAGCCAGCGGCAATCAGCGTAATGGGAAAGCCCTTGAAGCATTCCGGGCAGGCGGAGCGGTCTGTCCGCTGGCGAATGGAGGAGAACAGCACAATTGCCAGCGTAAAGCCCAGTCCGCCGCAGGCACCGTAGGCCACACTCTGCAGAAAATCGTGGCCCTTCTGGGCGTTGACCAGCGCCGCACCCAGCACCGCACAGTTGGTGGTAATCAGCGGCAGATAGATGCCCAAGGCCTGATACAGCGCCGGAATAGATTTCTTCAGGAAAAGCTCCACCACCTGTACGATGGCGGCAATCACCAGCACAAATACCACCGTCTGCATGTACCCCAGTCCCAGGGGTGTCAGCACAAACCGGTCTACTGCCCAGCAGGCGGCGCAGGCGATGGCCATGACGAAGGTCACCGCCATGCCCATACCCAGGGCGGTATCGGTCTTTTTGGACACACCCATGAAGGGGCATATGCCGTAAAATTTCACCAGAATAAAGTTTTCCGTCAGCACCGCTGACAGCAAAATTCCCAGCAAACTCTGCACGTAAGGATTCATTTTGCCGCCTCCTTCCGAGCCATCCGCTTGGTCAGCCATTGAGTCCCCGCAATCAAGAAGCCCAGGGTTAAGAATCCGCCCACGGGCATGACCATCAGGCTGGCAGGGAACACCTCGGGAATCACCCGAATGCCCTCGCCACCGCAGAGTAGTCCGCCGCCAAAGGTGCCGTTACCCAACAGCTCCCGAATCACGGACATCACGACCAGCGCCGCCGTGTAGCCCAAGCCCTGAAACAGTCCGTCCAGCGCTGAAGCACCCACGCCATGTTTGGAGGCGAAGGCCTCTGCCCGCCCCAGGATGATGCAGTTGACCACAATCAGCGGAATAAACACGCCCAGGCTCTCCGACAGTGCCGGCACAAATGCCTGCAACAGCAAATCCACCATGGTCACAAAGCCGGCGATGATGACGATGTATGCCGCAATCCGAATTTGCCCGGGAATCACCTTCCGCAGGGCGGAAATCATTACATTGGAGCAAATGAGAATCAGCGTCACGCAAATGCCCATGCCCAGCCCGTTGAACAGGTTGGTGGTGATGGCCAGGGTGGAGCACATGCCCAGTAGCTGCACCAGCACCGGGTTCTTGGTCAGTAGACCCTCTTTGCATTGCGCACGGATTTTCATGCTACGACCTCCTTTTCAAAGGTACGCACCCATTCCAGCGCCGCGTTCACACCCTCGGTCACCGCCCGGGAAGTAATGGTAGCGCCGGTGATGGAATCCACGGTCCCGCCGTCCTTACGCACTGCCAGCGTGCCGGACAGCCCAATAAACTGCGCCCGGAAGGCTTGCCCCTTGGCATTATCCGCCCCGGCAACCGCACCCAATCCAGCGGTTTCTGTGTGAGAAATGATGGAGATGCCCAGTACATTTCCCTCCCGGTCAATGCCCACCATCATGCGGATTTCGCCGTTGAAGCCCGGCACCGCCACTTCCACCGCATAGCCGGCGGAAGCGCTGAAAACCTGCTGAATCCGCCCGCTTTCGTCTTCGAAATCAATAGCCTGGGCATCCGAGCAATCCCCCAGCACCTGGGCAACCGCCTGCTGGGTTTTCTCCGCCGCTGCATCGGCGATGGGGCCTTTGGTGATGGCGTTTACGCCTGCCAGCCCGGCGGCAATCAGCGCTGTAATTAGGAAAAGGGTTGCAGAAAGGCGGAAAACTGATGCCTTTTTCTCAGATTTCATCCTTTTTTCCTCCTTTTTTGAGTATGCCGAATTTCCGGGGACGACCGATTCTGTCCAGCATCACCACACAGCAGTTCATCACCAGAATCGCATAGGAAACACCCTCGCTATAGCCGCCGAAGTAGCGGATTGCCACCGTCAGCACACCACAGCCAATGCCGAACGCCACTTGCCCCAGCTTGGTCACGGGGCTGGTCACATAGTCCGTGGCCATGAAAATCGCACCCAACAGCAGACCACCGCTGAGCACCTGGGCGCCCATCCATTCCAGCCGGGGATTGCCCAAGGGGAACAGGAAGGTCAGTGCCGCCACCGTGCCCACAAAGCTTAGGGGAATCCGCAGAGAAATCACCCGCCGAACCAGAAGGTAAATCAACCCAATCAGTAACAGCACGGCGGAGGTTTCACCCAAACAGCCCCCTACCTTGCCGAAGAACAGCTCACACAGGGACTGCTGGGGGAGTTCCCCCTGGTGCATGGCCGCCAGGGGGGTGGCTCCGGTCACCGCATCTGCGGTGGAGTGAATCCCTGGGGCATTTTCGAACCCCGGGACCACCCATTTGGTCATCTGCAAGGGCCAGCTCATGAGAAAGGCTCGGGCCGCCAGAGCGGGGTTCACAAAATTCTGTCCGATACCGCCGAAAAGCTGTTTGACGATGACGATGGCGAAAAATGCACCCACCACAACGCACCAGTAGGGGAGCGTCACCGGGCAAACGAAGGCCAACAGAACACCAGTAACCACGGCGGACAGATCCCAGACCGTGCTGTCCAACTTCAGCGCCTTCCGGTAGGCCCATTCGAAGAACACGCAGCTTGCCACTGCAATCAGCACCACCATCAGCGCCCGGAATCCGAAAAAGTACACACTTCCCGCCAGCGCCGGCATCAGCGCAATCAGCACATCCCGCATCACCGTCCGGGTGGTGGAGGGGCCGTGGGTATGGGGGGAGCTGGAAATCGTCAGTTCGTATATGTATTTCATCTGTGCCATGGCTCTACCTCCTCAGCGTCCCGCATCCCGGATGCGTTGCTTGCCGGCCCGGAATGCCTGCACCAGCGGAATGGTGGCGGGGCAGGTGTAGGCGCAGCAGCCGCATTCCATGCAGTCCATCATGTTCTGCGCCTGCATTTCTGCCAGGTCGCCGCTCTGCCATGCCTTGAACATCATCAGCGGCATCAGATGCATGGGGCAAACCTCCATGCACCGCCCGCAGCGAATGCAGTGGGAGTCCTTGACGGCGAACCGATTTCTGTGTCCCAAAATGGTCACGGCATTGGTTCCCTTGGTCACCGGCACCCGTAGGTCGAATTGGGCAATGCCCATCATCGGACCGCCGGAGAGCACCTTGTAAGGATTCTCGCAGGTGCCCACTGCTTCCAGAAGCGCCTGAAAGCTGGTGCCGATGGGGACGGTCAGGTTTTTTGGCGCCATGACAATGTCACCGGCGACGGTGACAATCCGACGAATCAGAGGCATACCCCGGTAAACTGCGTCGCTGATGGCCTTGCAGGTGGCTGCATTGAACACCGCACACCCCACTGCCGCAGGCAGCGCCCCGGAGGGAATTTGCCGCCCGGTGACGGACTGAATCAGCTGCTTTTCCGCACCCTGGGGGTACTTGGCGGGCAGCCGGAACAGCTGGATTTTCTCCTGGCCCATCAGCGCCCACTCCAGGGAGTGCAGCGCTCCGGGCTTGTTCTTCTCCATGGCGATGAAAGCCTTTTCAACGCCAAGAATTTTCAGAATAATCTTAATGCCGGCAATCAGCTCGCCGGGCAGCTCCCGGCACAGCCGCTCGTCGGAAACGATGTAGGGTTCACACTCGCTGGCGTTAATGATTACCGTGTCCACCTTACCCATGGCCGAGCGGAGCTTGACGTGGGTGGGGAAGGTGGCACCGCCCATGCCTACGATGCCGGCCTGGTGGATGATTTCCACCAATTCTTCGGGGGACAATGCCCGCACCTGAGTTTCCGTACGGGGCTGGATTTCCGGGCAAAGGGTCTGCTCGTGGTCGTTTTCGATGACGACGCTCAGCATACCCACACCGCTGGTGTGGGGGTGCATTTCAAGTGCCTTGACCTTGCCGGAAACCGGGCTATGCACCGGAGCACACAGCCCCTGCCCGTCGCCGATTTTCTGCCCCACCGTCACCGAGTCCCCCTTTTGAACCAGGGGCTGACAGGGAGCACCGATGTGCTGAGATAGAGGTACTACCAACACATCCGGCTCTGGGAATTCCAAAATCGCCATGTCCCGGGCGTAGAGCTTGTTGTCCTTGGGGTGGATGCCGCCAAAGATGGAAAATGCCATATGAGCCACCTCCCATGACCTGTGCCATGTCTTGATACTCCTATCATAGCGCATCCAAAAGGGAATGTCCACCACAAATTCGTCATTCCTGACAAAATATTATCAAAAAGTATGATTCTATCGATACAAAATGACGATAAAGAGGGAAAAAGACACCTCCCCGAAAGGGGAGGTGTCTTGAGAAAACAGCGGGGGGGCAATCATGAATCAACTCCCTGAATGTCCATCAGATCCAGCACGGCGATGCCCCGAGCGGTCAGCGCCATGCTACCCACGATGGGCACTCCGGCATACCGTCCGTCGTCGCCACCCTTCAGCGGCTTGTCAAAATCCAAAGAAATCAGCCCTTTTTTCTCCAAAAGCTGCAAAATCAGGCTGTATTCCTCCGGGGAATATTCTCCGTCCTCCAAATAAATGGGGGTCACATCGTCGATTTTTCGTCCCACCGGCAGGAAAGGAATCTGCCCCAATTCCCGCAGCATCCCGATTTCACCCTCGGTCAGGGTCAGTTCCATGGCACATCCGCCGCATCCGCCGCCACAATTTCCGCAATCAGCCATAATATCCTCCTAAATGAAAAGGGCCTGCGTGGCAGGCCCTTACTATTATTCTTTGATGTTCAACGCAATATGCACAGTGTCCAGCTGATGCTGCTCCACGGGGGTGGGAGCGTCCATCATCAGGTCCTGGGCGTTCTTGTTCATGGGGAAGGTGATAACCTCCCGGATGCTTTCCTCGCCGGTCAGCAGCATAATCAGCCGATCCACACCGGGAGCCGCACCGGCATGGGGCGGTGCGCCGTAGGTGAAGGCATTGTACATGGCGGGGAACTTGGCTTTCACGTCCTCCTCGCCCAGACCGACCATCTGGAAGGCCTTGACCATGATTTCGGGGTCGTGGTTCCGAACTGCGCCGGAGGCGGACTCGTAGCCGTTGACGACCAGATCGTACTGGTCGGCGTTGATGGCCAGCAGCTTCTCGGTGTCGCCCTCGGCATCCAGCAGAGCCTGCATACCGCCCTGGGGCATGGAGAAGGGGTTGTGGCAGAATTCCAGCTGACCGGACTCCTCGCCCAACTCGTACATGGGGAAGTCCACAATCCAGCAGATGGCGTACTGATCCTCGTCGAAGTGACCGGGCACCCGCTTGCCCAGCATGGTGCGGATTACGCCTGCTGTCTTCTGAGCGGCGGCTTTCTTGCCGGCGGCCATGCACACGAAGCTGCCGGGCTTCAGACCCAGCGCCTCGACGAAGGCATCCTTGCAGCCGACCAGGAACTTGGAAATGCCGCCGGTGAGCTCGCCGTTCTCGTCCACCTTGACCCAGCAGGCCTTGTTGCCGGTCTGCACTTCTACATCCACCAGCAGCTTATCAATCCACTTGCGGGCCTGGTTGAACTCATGCACCACAACGGCCTTGACGGTGTTGCCCTCGAAAGGACCGAAGCCGCAGCCCTGAACGGCGGCAGTCACGTCCTGCACCTCCAGGTCGATACGCAGGTCGGGCTTGTCGGAGCCGTAGCGCTCCATGGCCTCATTGAAAGGAATATGACGGAAGGGGGCGGGGGAGACCCGGCTGTATTTGCCGTACTTTTCGAATACGGGAACCAGTACCTCTTCCAGGGTCTGCAGCACATCCGCCTGGGAGGCGAAAGCCATTTCCATATCCATCTGATAGAACTCGCCGGGGGTGCGGTCGGCACGGGCATCCTCATCCCGGAAGCAGGGAGCAATCTGGAAATACTTGTCGAAGCCGGAGGTCATCAGCAGCTGCTTGAACTGCTGAGGAGCCTGGGGCAGGGCATAGAACTTGCCGGGGTGATTCCGGGCAGGCACCAGGTAGTCACGGGCGCCCTCGGGGGAGGAGGCGGTCAGAATGGGGGTGGTGATTTCCAGGAAGCCCTTCTCGGTCATCAGCCGCCGCAGCTCCGCCACCACCTGGCAACGCAGGATGATGTTGGACTTGACAGCGGGATTCCGCAGGTCCAGATAGCGGTACTTCAGACGGGTGTTCTCGTCTGCGTCCTTGCTCTTGTTGATTTCGAAGGGCAGCTGATTGTGCCGGCACTTGCCCAGCACCTTGATTTCGGTGGGTACCACCTCAATTTCGCCGGTGGGAATTTTGCCGTTCTTGCTCTCGCGCTCCCGGACGGTGCCGGTGACGGAGATGGTGGACTCCTTGTTGATGGGCTTGAGGATGCTCATCATTTCCTCGTTCTCGATGACCACCTGGGTAATGCCGTAGTAGTCACGCAGCACGCAGAATGCAAAATTGGAGCCGACTTCCCGGACATTCTCCAGCCAGCCGACAATGGTAACGTTTTCGCCCGCATTGGCCAGCCGCAGCTCGCCGCAGTTATGGGTTCTGGATTGGAACATGGTAATTTCCTCTCTGATTAATATTTCATCGCATATTATCGCACAAGACCCGGCGCTTGTCAATATTTTGCGCCAAATTCTTGTATCCCGACGGAATCTGTGCTACAATACTTTCAAAGTATCGAAAGCGAGGAAGAATCATGATTTCACAAGAGCTGTGTGCCCGGGTTTTGCAACGGGCCATGTCCACCGGCGCGGACTTTGCGGAGCTGTTCACGGACCATACCGTGTCCACCGCCATTTCCATGATTGACAGCCGGGTGGACGGAGTGAAAAGCGCTGTGGTGTCCGGTGCGGCAGTCCGGGTCTATCTGGGATTGCGTAGTGTCATGGCTACCACCGTGGACAAGTCCGAAGCGGGCCTTCTGCGCTGTGCCGAGCAGGCCGCCGAGGCCTTGGGGCAGGGCTCTGCGCCCATGGATATTGTCCTGCGGGAGCAGATTTTCCCCAATATCCACCCGGTGAAAATCGTACCCTCCTCCGTCCGGAACCTGGAAAAAACGGCCATCCTGAAGGATGCCTACTTCGCCGCCCGGGACTATGATCCCGCTGTGCGCCAGGTTACCGGCACTCTGGCGGATAAGGACCGGCGCATCCTCATCGCCAACTCCGAGGGGCTGTATGCCCAGGATCGGCAGATTGCCACCCGCCTGAGCATCAGCGCCGTGGCGGAAAAGGAAAACGGCACCCAAACCGGCTCTTTTAACCCCGGCCGCAGCATGGGCCTGGAAATGTTTAGCGAAATCGACCCCCGCTCCGTGGGTCTGCGGGCCGCCAAACAGGCGGTCACCATGGCCGGTGCGGGCTATTGCCCGGCGAAGGTCATGCCTGTTGCCATTGAAAGCGGTTTCGGCGGTGTGATCTTCCACGAGGCCTGCGGTCATTCTCTGGAGGCCAGCTCCGTGGCCTATGGGCGAAGCCTGTTTGCCGACAAGCTGGGTAAGCCCATTGCCAATTCCAAGGTCACTGCCATTGACGACGGCACCATCCCCAATGCCTGGGGCTCCATGAACATCGACGACGAGGGCATGCCCGCCCAGCGCAACGTGCTGATTGAAAACGGCATCCTCAAGGGTTACATGATTGACCGCTTCAATGCCCGCCGCATGGGTATGGCGCCCACCGGCAGCGGTCGCCGCCAGAGTTATGCCTACACCCCTACCTCCCGCATGACCAACACCTATATCGCCCCTGGCACCGACCGGAACGAGGACATTATCTCCTCCATCGATTTCGGTCTGTACGCCAAGAGCATGGGCGGCGGCTCCGTCAATCCGGTGACAGGTCAGTTCAACTTTGCCGTGGACGAGGGTTACTTGATCCGCAACGGCGAAATCTGCGAGCCCGTCCGGGGCGCCAGCCTGGTGGGCAGCGGTCCGGAAATCCTCATGAACATCGACATGGTGGGTACCGAGCTGGATATGGGGCAGGGTATGTGCGGCTCCTCCAGCGGCTCTATCCCCACCAACGTGGGTCAGCCGCTGATTCGGGTCAGCTCCATCACCGTGGGCGGTCGCTGAATGCGTAAAGGAGAATATTATGGACTATCAATCCTTTAAAAATGCCGTCATTGCCCGGTGCCAAGCGCTGGGCGTGACCCAATATGAGCTTTACTACCAGTCCTGCAAAAGCACCACCGTGGGGGTCTTCCGCCAGGAAGTCAACCAGTTCACCGGCTCCGATGACGGCGGTGTGTGCCTGCGCTGTATCGTGAATGGGCGTATGGGCTACGCATCCACCCAGGAGTTGTCCGAGGAACAGGCGGTTTCCCTGGTGGATACCGCCGTGGACAATGCCGCCGTGCTGGAAACCGATGACCCGGTATTCCTGGGCAAGGGTGGGCAGACCTATGAGGTGCTGAACCGCCCGGAAATGCCCGTGCCCTCCACCGAAGAGCTGATTTCTGCCGCTCTTTCTGCCCAGCAGGCGCTGTACGATGCCGACCCCGCTGTGGTGGACGGCACCACCACCCAAGCCCTCAGCGAGGGCGAATGCATTGCCATCTGCAATTCTGAGGGGCTGGATCTGCGCTATGAGAATCAAATTTCCGGCCTCATCACCGTGGCGGTCATCTCCAACGGGCAGGAAATGGCGAACCATGCCGAACTGCGGCTGGATGCTTTGTCCGCCATCGACCACCGGGAGCTGGCGCAAACCACGGTTGCCCGGGCGCTGAAAAAGCTGGGCGGCGATATGCCCCCCACGGGGAATTGCCCCGTGGTCTTCAGTCCCAAAGCCATGTCCGACCTGCTGTCGGTGTTCAGCGGAATGTTCTCTGCCGAGCGGGCGAGAAAGGGTCTTTCCAAGCTTGCTGGGCAGGAGGGGAGTGCCATTGCCGCCCCTTGCGTCACCATCGTCGATGACCCCTTCCATCCCGACAGCCCCATGCCCATGCCCTTCGACGCTGAGGGCAGTCCCACCCGCCGGAAGAATGTGGTGGAGCAGGGCGTGCTGAAAACGCTGCTGTACGATTTGAAAAATGCCGCCCTCTCGGGCTGTGCCACCACCGGCAATGCCGCCAAGGCGGGCTATAATGCCCCTGTGGGTATCCATCCCTTCTCCATGAGTATTGCCTCCGGCACCCATACCTCCGCCGAATTGCTGGCGCTGGCAGGGGAGGGGTTGTATGTGGACAGTGTGGCGGGCCTGCACGCAGGTGCCAATACGGTGTCCGGCGATTTCTCTGTGGAAAGTGCAGGCTACCTGATCCGGGGCGGTCAGCTTGCCGACCGGGTGAAAACCTGCACCGTGGCGGGCAATTTCTATGATTTACTCAAGAATATCTCCGCCCTTGCTGACGATTCCCACCTGCCCATGCCCCTGGGCTCCACCGCCTTTGGCGCCCCGACCACATTGGTTCGGGAACTGTCCGTGGCGGGCAAGTAAGGGGGATATTATGAAAAAGAAAATGCTGCGTATCCTCTGTGTCGTGCTGGCGGTGCTGACCCTCTGGGGCTGTACCCCCAAACCCACTCAGCCCACCATGCCCACCGAGCCCTCCGCGGTTCCCACGGAGCTCTCTACCGAGCCTTCTACGGAGCCCTCCACCGAACCCTCTACGGAGCCCTCCACCGAACCCTCTACCGAGCCCTCCACCGAACCTCCGGTGACGGAACCTCCGGCGATTACCGAGCCCACCCGCCCGGAAGAGCCCGAAACCCTCAAGCCTGTTACCCAGCTGGACAGCGTCAAGTGGATCACCTTCCCGGAGCTGCTGAGCGTGGGCGACGGCATCGTGGTTGCTGTGAGAAACCATTACGTTTCCAAGGAGGCCAAGTTCAAAAACACCATCCAGGTCATCGATATCTATAAGGATAAGGTGCTCAAGGAGCTGACCGTGGACTTCACCCGGGAGCCCATCCTCCAGCGCTTTGCCGACAAGCACATTCTGGTGGTGAATCCGGACAATGGGCAGTTCTACGAATACGATCTGGACTTGAATGAAGTATCCACCTTCACCGCTCCCTCCGCCGAGGGCTGGTTCAGCTATGACCGCCGGTACTATTACTATCTGGTGGACGGTTTGCTGTACGCCATGACCCTCTCCGACGGCACCTATCGACAGGTGGAGCTGGATCAGGATTTGCGTCTGCACAGCCTGGTCAGCATCCACCCCACCGAGAATCTGGTGGTGGCGAAATTCTACCTCAATGCCTACGCTGACCCGCTGGGCATCGCCCTGATTGACCTGCAAAATGGTACTTACCGGCTGGTGGGGGACGACTGGAACCACCTCTGGCTCACCGGCGACCGGTTCTATGCCACCGCCATGAGCACCACCGGCTTCGGCTACGATATCTACATCGGCGACCTGTCCGGCAAAACCCTGACCCTGCTGGAGGCGAATGCCATTGGCAACGGATCTGTGAACTATGCGGTTCTGCCCGGCTCCCATCTGATGCTTCGCTGGGTCTGCCCGGACAATGACGAGAATCGCACGGAGCTTTTTGACCTGACTTCCATGACCGAGATCAACCTGCGGGACTATGGCTACACCAAAGCCACCTACGGCGGCATCTACCTCTTCGACGAGGACCTCATCATGGGCTTCTACGAAAAGGGCAACTATTTTATCCCCGTCCTCATCGATCCCAAGGCTGTTGACGGTGGCAAGAAGGTGGAAAATTTCCCGGTTTCCCGCCCGCCCCTGGTGGACCAGTCCGCCATCGATGCCTACCTTGCCAGCGTTTCCGGTCCTGCGCTGGAGGATGCTTTAACTGCTATTCAAGCGCAGGCTCTTGCCCTGTCCCAAAAGTATGGCATTACCATCCTTCTGGGTGATCAGGTGACTCTGCCCGCCCAATACTGCGGCAAAACCGTAACCCCCGTCGCTGATTCGACCCAGCTGTCCACCGCTCTGACGGCCATTGAAGAGGCGCTGAGCCGTTATCCGGAGGACCTGTGCCGTCAGTTCCAAAACCGGGCAGGGGAGGAGGGCATCGTCCTGTGCCTCACCGGTCAGATATCCGGCAGTCTGCCCACCGCAGGCTTCACCAAGCTCCTGCGGCAGCGCTATGTGCTGCTGCTGGATGTGACCGCCGCGGAACTCACCGCCACCTTCCACCACGAGCTGTGGCACCTGCTGGAGATGAAAATCTCCGCCGATGCCTTCGAGCGAGCCGGTTGGAGCGCCCAGAATCCCGCGGATTTCAAGTATTCCGGAAAATACACCTCTGCCTATCTGGATTTGACTCAGTGGACCTACGCTGCCGGCAACGGCGCCCAGAGCTATTTCCTGGACCCCTACAGCCGCATCAATGCGCGGGAGGACCGGGCGCAGCTCTGGCAGGCGGTCCTGTCCGGGCAAATCCAGCCTTTCCTGGAATCCCCCTTCCTCCGGGCGAAACTGCAACTCATGACCCAGGCACTTTGCGGCCGCTTCCCGGATTTGCAGTGGGACAGTGCCCTCTGGCAGAGCATTTTTGATAACAGTACGGAGCCGCCTGCCGGCTCCGTATTTTTATAGCGAATATGTGAATAAACCGCGGGGCAAACCGACCAAAAATACCGGGATTTTCGTCGGGAAGATTTCTGGGAATATGAACAGAATGTCCAAAAATGCTGAAATTGACCGGTCAACCCGCACTTGCACTTGACAAATCGGAGGTAAAGTATTATCCTGTATAAGGAGGCTTTTGGAAACGATTACAGTCAGATAAACTGGAAACGTTTCAAATTTTCCGGCTCCCCCGGTATATTTTCCCCGACAGGTGGATATCCTCCCACCCGGGTGCTGTCCTCCGAAACAAAAACATATTATTAAAGGAGCAAGTATCATGCGCAGAAGCGGTATTTTGATGCACATCACCTCCCTGCCCGGCGCCTACGGTGTGGGCACTATGGGCAAGAATGCCTTTGCCTTTGTTGACTTCCTGAGAGAGGCTGGCCAGAGCTACTGGCAGATCCTCCCCCTGACTCCTACCGGCTATGGCGACTCTCCCTATCAGTCCTGCTCTACCTTTGCAGGCAACCACTACCTGATTGACCTCGACAAGCTGATTGAGCAGGGTCTGCTCACCGGCGACGACCTGGCCGGCATCGAGTGGAGCTGGTGCGACGAGAAGGTGGACTTCGGTCGCCAGTACAACAACCGTCTGAACGTCCTGCGGAAGGCCTATGCCCGCTTCAACGGCAGCTGGGAGTTCGACCGTTTCTGCGAAGAGAATGCCAGCTGGCTGGCTGACTTCGCTCTGTTCATGGCGCTGAAGGGCAAGTTCGGCGGCGCCCCCTGGTACCAGTGGGAAGACTCCCTGAAGTTCCGCAACGCAGACGCCGTGTGGAATGCCCGCCAGGAGCTGAAGGATGAGATTCGCTTCTACAGCTTTGTTCAGTTTATTTTCTACACCCAGTGGAACGACCTGCGTAACTACGCCCATAACAACGGTGTGCAGATCATCGGTGATGTGCCGATTTACGTTCCCTACGATTCCGTTGAGGTTTGGTCCAGCCCTGAGTACTTCCAGCTCAACGAGCGCCTGGATCCCATCAACGTGGCAGGCTGCCCCCCCGATGCCTTCTCCGAGGACGGTCAGCTGTGGGGCAACCCCCTGTACCGCTGGGATGTTCTGGCCCGTGACGGCTATGCCTGGTGGATCAACCGCCTGGGCTGCGCCGGCAAGCTGTACGACGTGATCCGCATGGACCACTTCCGTGGCTTCGAGGCCTACTGGTCTGTTCCCTTCACCGATACCACCGCTAAGAACGGCTGGTGGGTCAAGGGTCCCGGCATGGACTTCATGAACGCCGTCAAGAACGGTCTGCCTCACATCGCATTTATCGCTGAGGACCTGGGCTTCCTGACTCAGGAGGTTCTGGACCTGCGTGATGCTTCCGGCTACCCCGGCATGAAGATTCTGGAGTTCGCTTTCGATTCCCGTGAGCCCTCCGAGTACCTGCCTCACACCTATCCCCAGAACTCCGTCTGCTACACCGGCACCCACGACAACATGACCATGCGTCAGTGGTTCGACACCGCCAGCCCCGATGCCATTGCCTACGCCTGCGAGTACATGAAGCTCGACGAGAACGAGGGCCTGGTCTGGGGTGTCATCCGCACCGCTATGGCCAGCGTGTCCGATTGGGCAATCATCCAGATGCAGGACTACCTGGACCTGGGCGGCGATGCCCGTATGAACTTCCCTGGCAAGTGCGACGGCACCAACTGGATTTGGCGTGCCAAGGACGGCGCCATCAACAGTGAGCTTGCCCAGAAGATTCGTAAGCTGACTCAGCTCTACGGTCGTCTGGCTTAAGAAACATAGAAAAGCTAAATTAAGGAGATCCGATATGAAGTACAATTGTATGAACATTCTGAAGTGGACTGAAGCTCAGCTGAAGTACACCTACGATGTGTCCCTGAAGGAGGCCACCCCCCAGGAGCTGCATGAGGCTCTGGGTCAGGCGGTCATGATGGCTATTTCCGACAACTGGAACCATGCCAAGAAGACCCGTATGCCTCAGCGCAAGGCCTACTACCTGTCCGCTGAGTACCTGATTGGCCGCCTGGTGTACTCCAACCTGTACAACCTGGGCATTCTGGACGAGATGAAGCAGCTCTTCGCCGAGCGTGGTGTGGACCTGGCTGTGCTGGAGGACATCGAGGATGCCGCTCTGGGTAACGGCGGTCTGGGCCGTCTGGCTGCCTGCTTCCTGGACAGCGCCGCTTCCATCAACGTGCCCCTGTCCGGCTACGGTCTGCGTTACCGCTTCGGTCTGTTCAAGCAGAGCTTCGACGGCAACGGCTCTCAGGTTGAGGCTGCTGACGACTGGACCAAGTACGGCGATCCCTGGTCCTACCGCCGCTACAACCACACCGTGAAGGTCAAGTTCCCCGACCACACTGTGCTGGCTGTTCCCTACGATGTGCCCGTTATCGGCTACGGCACCGACAATATCAACACCCTGCGTCTGTGGCAGTGTGAGGCCGAGGAAGAGCTGGACTTCAATGCCTTCAACGATCAGGATTACCTGCGCGCTCTGGCTCAGAAGAACAAGGCTGAGGATATCACCCGCGTTCTGTACCCCAACGACTCCACTTGGGAAGGCAAGCGCCTGCGTATCAAGCAGCAGTACGTTCTGTGCTCCGCTTCTCTGCAGGATATGCTGCGGACCTACAAGATTGCCCACGGCAACGATTTGACTCACTTCGCTGAGCACTACGCTGTCCAGCTGAACGATACCCACCCCGCCATGTCCATCCCCGAGCTGATTCGTCTGCTGATGATCGAGGGCATGAACTTTGACCAGGCCTTCAATGTTGCTCAGAAGACCTTCTCCTACACCAACCACACCGTTCTGGGTGAGGCTCTGGAGAAGTGGAACCTGGACCTGCTGCGCTCCGTCGTTCCCGAAATCGTGGACATCATCTGCCGCATCGACGAGAAGCTGAAGTCTGAGCATCCCAACCTGTTCATCGTTCGTGACAACACCGCTCACATGGCCAACCTGTCCGTCTACGTGGGCACCTATGTCAACGGCGTTGCTGAGATTCACTCTCAGATTCTGAAGGATGACTGCTTCAAGGATTGGTACGCTGTGTACCCCGAGCGCTTCCAGAACAAGACCAACGGTGTAACTCCCCGCCGCTGGCTGGGCCTGTGCAACCCCGAGCTGACTCAGCTGATCAAGTACCGCATCGGCGGCGACTTCCTGAACGACTTGGATAAGCTGGCTAAGCTGAAGCCCATGATTGATGATGATATGGTCCGTCAGTTCAACGCTGTCAAGCGTCAGAAGAAGGAACAGCTGTGCAAGATTATCGCTGAGCGTGAGGGCGTGCAGCTGAACCCTGATTTCATCTTCGACATTCAGGTCAAGCGTCTGCACGAGTACAAGCGTCAGCTGATGAACGCTCTGTCCATTGTTGACATCTACTTCCGCCTGAAGAACGGCGAGCTGCCCAACTTCCAGCCCACCGCTTATATCTTCGGCGCCAAGTCCGCTCCCGGCTATGCCCGTGCTAAGGCTATCATCCGCTATATCAACCGCATCGCCAAGATGATTAACAACGATCCGGCTGTGGCCGATAAGCTGAAGGTTGTCTTCGTCCAGAACTACAACTGCTCCTACGCTGAGCATATCATTCCCGCTGCCGACATCTCCGAGCAGATTTCTCCTGCCGGTCTGGAGGCTTCCGGTACCGGTAACATGAAGCTGATGCTCAACGGCGCTGTGACCCTGGGTACCCTGGACGGCGCTAACGTTGAGATTGCACAGGAGGCTGGCACCGAGAACGAGTATATCTTTGGCCACACCGTTGACCAGATCAGCGCTGCCAAGGATAGCTACTATGCTCGCGGCATCTACGATACCAACCACCACTTGCACCGCGCCATCGATACGCTGGTTGACGGCACCGTTCCCACCGACAACGAGCAGAGAGAGCTGTACCACGCTCTGCTGGACGGCGCTTCCTGGCACAAGGCTGACCACTACTACGTGCTGCTGGACTACCCCTCCTACATCGAGGCCAAGCTGCGCGCCAATGCCGACTACGCCGATCGCCTGGCCTTCGGCCGCAAGTGCCTGCTGAATATCGCTTCCGGCGCCAAGTTCTCCTCCGACCGTACTATCCGTCAGTATGCCGAGGAAATCTGGCACGTGGAGCCCACTCAGCTGTAATTCCATTCCTAAAAAATCCTCGCCCACCCCGGGCGAGGATTTTTTGCACGTCCTGGCCGGACTGCATGGCCACGTGGCAATCCTTCAAAGGCACGAATGTGTTATCCATTGCTGTTCGTCCTCCAGGGTGGCAAGGTAATTCCCCTTGATTCCGGGGAATAAAGATAGTATAATCGGACTATACTAATGGGGAGGCGACGATGATGAGGGGGCGGAAGGCATTATGTTGGGGCTTTGCGGCTTACTGCGCCTTGATGATTTGGCTTCTGTTTGGGCGGGAACGATATGCTGCGCCACATGGCTATTGGCAGCAGGTTGCGGATAATATCAACCCGTGGCCCTTCGAGACAGTGGTCAGATTCATCCGGTATTTGGTTGGTAATTATTCCGACGGCTTGAAGCGTCATGCATTGGTTAATTTGGTTGGTAATGTGATTATGTTTGTGCCGTTGGGATTTTTTGCAGCGAAGCTTTGGGAGGGTTTTCGTCCGTTGTGGCGTTGCCTGCTTTGGGGTGGACTGATTATTGTTTGTGTGGAGCTAATTCAGTTGTTTGCGCTGGTCGGCAGTTGCGATTTTGATGATTTAATGCTGAATGTGTTGGGGATCGGTTGGGGCTATGGCTTGTACCGGTGGGAGCAAGGTCGTAAAAATAAGGGTTGACATTCTGTGGTGTCTGTGCTATAATACCTAAGCACTCAACGAGTGCGCCCTCATATCGCGGAGTAGAGCAGTTGGAAGCTCGTCGGGCTCATAACCCGGAGGTCGTAGGTTCGAGTCCTGCCTCCGCAACCATAAGTCAAGCCTTGCTATCTTCGGATAGCAAGGCTTCTTTTTGTCCAAAATCCCATTGGGAAGTATTCGTTTCTAATGGGAAATAGACGGAATTAGCCTGTTCTTTTTGGGCGGCAAACAGGGCGGCAAGAGCAAAAATCCGGTCAGAGCCGTCGTCGGCACGTCGTCGGCGAAGGGGCGAAATGCTACAAAATTCCCCTCCATAAGGGAAAACCCCAAAGGGAAAACTTATGCTGGGGGAACTTTTCCCGGAGGAACTGCCAAAGCAAGTAAGGCAAGAATCAGCGACCAAACCGAAAATTCCCCACCTCCCACAGAAATTCGCTACCCCATAGGAACACAGAAAAATCCTCCCCAATCTTTCCTGTAAGTATGCCCCACAATCAGCCTCCGGCCTAGCCTTGCTGTGGAGCCTTGGATGAGGATCTGTCTTGTTCTTGCCGCCCATTTGCCGCCCAAAATCGCAAAAATGACATCGTAGGAGGTATCTTTTTGAATATTGGTGGATTACGGGGAGGACATGCTGCCTCCTTTAGAAATTATTCTTCCTCTGTTGAAATTAAGGGTATTTTTTGGTATAATCCAAGAAAATACTATGGGAGGCAGCTATGGAGTCTAATAACATGCACGTTCATAACTTCAAAAAAGTAATTATCCCATCAACATGCAAAACGTTTGGATATACCCTACACAAGTGTGATTGTGGGTACGAACATAAGGAGAGTTTTAAGCCTATCGGTGAGCACACATTCAATGCTATCGAAAACGTTCCACCCACGTGTACTGAAGCAGGAAATGCCAAAATGGTTTGTGAGATTTGCGGAGAAATGAAAAACGAACCGATAGCCCCACGTGGACATGATTATAGTGACTGGTCGGTTCAAACGTACCCTACTTGTACTGGAGAAGGAAAATCTGTTCGCGTATGCCATCGTTGTGGTGCGCTGGACGAGAAAACAATTGAAGCAACGGGACATTTGTGTGCAAAGGGGACGGCACAAAGTGTGGGCGATGGGATGGTGGAATTCTTCTGCGAAAACTGCGGGGAAACTGTCAGGTGTGTTGACAAGAGAGTTAAGGCGAAGAAACGGGTTAAAATTATTTCTATAACTACAGCTATCTTGTTCGTAGTGGCTTTTTTGGTATTATTGATTTGGAAAGTTGTACTTCCTAACTATCATTATAATCTTGTGAAAAAATATGCTCTCGCAGAAGAACATGATAAAGCTTATGAACATTACTGCGCATTGAGAAAACTCTCCCCCGAATCGCAACGTCTTGAAGATTTTACAGTAGTATTCGAAAGCTACAAATACCACAATACTTATTTTTCGGATGAGGGCGAAACCAAGACAGAGAACCAACACAACTATCAATTCGACAAATATGGTAATGTTACACTTGACTTGTTCTATCAGAATGGGGAGGTTTACTGGAGAAACGAATACGAGTATGAATATGACGAAAACAACAATGTGGTAGTTAAAGTGGGGTATGATGAAAATCGTAAGATTGACTATACGGAGAAATTCGAGTACGATAAAAGCGGCAACAAGATACGTGAACTTACGTATGATGAAAACGGAAACTTAAACTATTACCATACATACAAATATGATAGGAATGGTAATCTCAAAAAAGCAATCTTTTATAGCGAAAGAGATACTATAATTACGGAATATGTGTATAAATATGATGATGACGGACATCTGGTGAGTGAAATTTGGTACGATTCGGATGGCTTGAAGGAACGTGAATTTGAATATGATGCAAAAGGAAATATGCTTACTCAAGCGTGTTTCAAGGAAAATGGAGACCTCGCATGGAGGAATACGTATAAGTACAAATACAACAAAAGAGGGGAAATAAAAAAGGAAACTATATACAATGAGGATGGAAAAATAGAGTCTGAATCAATCATTGAATACGAAAATCCCCTTGTGTTCTACTTTCCAAACGAATAAGTTGTCAGTTTTGGATTAGGAGCGTGTAGCATACCAATATCTTGCTTGTCAATTCAAAACATAAGGAAAGACTTGCTATCTTAGGGTAGCAAGTCTTTTTACCGCCCAAGATCGCAAAAAAAAGAAGGTGCCGTTGGTGGCACCTTCTTTGTGGTTAGACGGTCATGGGAGGATGATTGATGGGCTGAGCGGTGGAGAATAGTGCGTTATCCAGCTTCTCAGCGGCTTCTTCGTCCATAGAGGGCAGGACATGGGTGTAGGTGTTCAGGGTGATGCTGACGTTGGCATGACCCATACGATGCTGGACTACCTTCGGACTAACTCCGGCGGCGATCAGTGCAGTAGCGTTGCTATGGCGCAGATCATGTAGACGGATTTGAGGGAGATTGTGCTTGGCAATAAAGCGCTCCCACTTTTGAGTGATGGAGTCAAGATGGAAAGGCTCGCCGTTCTCTTTGAAGAGAACATAACCTAAATCTTTGAAACCGGGCTGGTTGGCTATTTCGTCATAGACTTCCTTGGCATCCTTGAGAGCAGTGATAACATCGGAACCAACCTTGATGGTGCGATTACCGGACTTGGTTTTTGGAGCCTTCTGGATTACACCCTTTGAGGTATGGACCCGGTTTTGGGTGATGGAGATAGTGCTGTTAGCGAAATTAACGTCATTCCACTGCAGAGCAGCCATCTCACCACGACGCAGACCAACGGAAGCACCCAGCAGGATGATGAGGTAGATGCTGAGTGTATCGGCAGCGGCTAATGCCTGCTGGATATTAGCGACATTATACACCTGAGCCTGATATGTTTGCAGTTTGGGTAGTACGGTTCCCTTGCAAGGATTGTAGGGAATCATGCGAAGTACCACGGCTTTTTCAAGCGCAGCGTTGAGGTTGTTGTAGACATTACGGATGGTTTTGGGTGATGAACGGCATGACACAAATCACGGTAATGGGAAAAAGCATACAATTCCACACGACCATAAGGTAGATTGGAGCAATGGGTTTCCTGATCTGGGAGATCCTATAAACTATCCAGGGGGTGCACCGCCCTTTGACGAAGTATATGGAGGCAGCCTAAAAATGTTTGGAAAGATTATTCCGCAAAATACGCCCGAACAAAACCGTTTTACAGGCATCAGTGACTTTAAGTGGTGCATGAAATGTGGCGGAGAAGTGCAGTTTATCTGGAACGGTACAACCTATTGCTGTTTTGGAAAAATAACTCCTAATGGTAGCACTGAAAGCATGATGTACATTTCGAAAGCTGATTGCGAGGCAAACTGGGAGTCTACCGAAAAATGGTGCCATGATGCAGACGAGATTTTGGAGTATATGGTAGGCGGAGATAGGCTTAGAGATGTTATTACTCAAGTTACCGTTATTGAACGAACAATCTAATTCCTGCAACGATGAAGCACCGGATTTCATTACGAAATCCGGTGTTTTTCTAACTTTTCGGGAAAATAGGATGTGATGATGTTGTGCTGGCGCCAATTTTGACGCCAACGCCCGGGCAGCATCGGTGCTTTTGTTTAACAATTTTGCCGATGGCATTGCTCGTTGCAGCCGTGTCAATGGCTGCCGGACTGACGTTGTTGCGGCTGGAAAACCCTGCCCAATTTACGATAAGGTAGCATTTTTGCCATATTTCAAACGGTCGCTGGTTTTATTTTAGGTGCATAAACAGCGAGAACACGTTGACTTCCGCTTGAAAATCGCAGTAGCCTCCAACCTTTCGGCATAGGGCGGGTATGGTTTTTGTGCCGAAACCGTGCCCATCTTCTGGGGCTGTCAGCATCGAACACCACATTCCCACCGAAGGCTTTTTTAAATTCTCTTATGGTAAAATGCAAAAAAATATTGCACTCATGGGGAGTGTTTGTTATGATATTTATGTAAAATAAGGTGGACAGTTCCATCTGAGGAGGTTTGTAAACGATGAAAAGAACCATACGCTTATTCGGTATCGTATTGTGTCTGTGCGTGGCGCTGAGTCTGATGGCCTTTGCTGTATCGGCAGAGGAAACCAAGACGGGCTACGGCGTGACCATCAACGGCACGGAAACGCTCTATTCCGATTATCAATCTGCAATCGATGCGGCATCGGCCGCAGAGTCTGCAACCCTGACCTTATATCAGGACACTGCCAATGATGATAACTTCATTTATCAGAGTGGCAATGTGACCCTGGATATGAACGGGTACAGGGTGAACCGTCGTCTGTGCGTCGAGGGGTGCAATCTGACCGTCATCGACTCCTCTGCCGGCAAGGGCACACTGTTAGAGTATGCCGGTTGTTCCGTCGATTATAGCAGCGGCAAGCTGACCATCGATGCCTCGGTAGACTGCACCGGCGAGGGTGAGGGTCACGAGGCGTGGAAAATTGTTTCCTGGGTAGACTTTACTGCCACCATTGGCACCACCGGTGCCGAGAATGTCGTCCTGCCGGAGGGCTTGGTTGCGGTGTATGCTTACAATCGACATACGGAAACCACCGTACTGGATGACGTAGTAATTCCCCACCGCCACAGTTGGACTGAGGGCGGCTGTGCGGTCGACGGCACCTGCTCCGGCTGCGACACCGTAATCCCTGCTCCCGGTCACAGCTACGATGCCACTACCGGCAACTGCTCTACCTGCGGCGCCGCTGTAGCAGAGGCGGCCGCAGGCAACGGTACCACCTTTGAATACTACCTCACCCTGGCCGATGCCGTGGCTGCAGCGGAGACGGATTCCGGCATCACCTACATCAAGCTGAACAAGGATGTGACGGTTTCCCGCTGGCTGGACATGAGCGCTGGTACTTTCACCGTGGATCTGAACGGCTATACTATCACCATTGATGATGTCAACAACGGCCGGCTTTATGTCAATGGCGCTAAGGTTACTTTCGTGGATTCCAGCGATGCCAAATCCGGTGCCGTGATTATGACGGCTAACGATACCAACGGTGCCGGACGAGCAATCTTTAGTGTTCAATCCGGTGAACTGACCCTCAGCGGCGGCAGCTACAGCTATACCCACAGCGTTTATGTAGGTATGGAAATCTGGGGCGGCATAGTTACCATCGAGAATGGCGTTTCTTTTTCCGGCTATGCCGGAAGCAACTACATGCTGAATAATCGTGGCGGCACGCTGATTATTGAGGGCGGCAGCTTCGTCGGCGGCTTGTGCGCCGTGGGTAATATCTCCGGCACCACCATCATCAAGGACGGCACCTTCACCGGCGCACGTTGGGCAGACATCGGCTATGTCGGCGGTACCATTGACCTGTCTGCCATGGGCGCCAATGCAGCAGACATTACCATTCGGTCTTCTGCCAACGCGGCTGTTGAAGATGCCTTTACTCTGGGGGATGGCCAGACTATTGTGGACTATTCAGGCGCACCGGTCACTTCCATTGACAGCAGTATGTACAACTACTCCGTCGCGGAAGCGGCGAAGGTTTCCTTCAATGCCAACGGCGGCACCGGATCTATGGATGCCGTGAAGGTTCCGAACGGCAGGTATTATATTCTGCCCGAATGCACCATGACCGCCCCTGAGGGGAAGCTGTTTCTCGGCTGGGCAACTGAGCCCAATGGTGCCTACACGTCAGCAAATCAATATGTACAGGTCACGGCTGATGTGACGTATTATGCCATTTGGGGCACGGTTGTGAAAATCAGCTTTGATGCCAATGGTGGCTCCGGTTCCATGGATTCCATTGAAAGCGTTGGCTACGTTCAGATTCCGCAGTGCGGCTTCACCGCTCCTGTCGGTAAGTGTTTTATCGGCTGGAGCGACAGCCCCGGCGGAGATGTAATGTGGGATCCCTATGATCAGATCGAAGCTGTCGAAGATGTGACGCTGTATGCTGTGTGGGTAACCGATAGCGTTTATGTCGGCGGCGTGCAGCTGCCCGGCGGAATGTATCTGGCTGTGGACGGCACCGAGCCCACCGATACCAGGCCCGAGGGCGGTTATGCCTACTATGAAAACGGCGTGCTGACCCTGAATAACTACACCTACAAGGGCGCAGGCTATGCCTTTAATTCCGGCACCTGCAGCGGCATCTTTGCGGTCAACAAATTAACCATACAGCTGATTGGCAAAAACAGCCTGGAGATGATTGCAGAGCTGAAAGCCGCAGGCATCTGTACGGATAAGGATTTGACTATTTGTGGAAACGGATCGCTGAGCATCATAAGCAGCTACGATGGCATTCGTGTAAGTGCAAACGATGATGCGAAGGTGATCTTTGGCGGCAGCGCCAAGGTTACCATCGATTGCGGTAACAACGAAGGTGTTAATATTCAGGGTTATGATGTTGAATTGGAAATCAAGGATCATTTCCAGCTGACCATCGGCACGGAAGATAAGCCCATTGAAGAAGAAGGCATTTATGTATACGGTGAATACACCAGCTTTGTGACAATCACCGATAACGCAAAGGTCAGCATCGTTACATTGGATGAAGAAGCGATTTACGTCAGTTATTTCGAAGACGAATCTTCCGTTACGATCAGTGGCAACCCCACAGTGAACCTGATTGCAAACAAAGAAGCCCTTGATGCGTATGATATTTATATCTACGGCGGAACAGTGAATGTTGAGGCCGGCGAAGGCTATAACGCCATCTTTGCCGAGGACGATGTTGAGATCTACGGCGGCAGCATCACCGCCAAGGGCGACGAGAGCGGCATCTATGCTGTGGATGATTTTTACATCTTCGGAGGCTATGTTAAGGCCGAGGGCTATTACTACGGCCTCTATGCATATGACTGTCTGGAGATTTACGGCGTGGGTGCGGAAGTAATTGCCATCTGCGATGATGAATATGGCTATGATGCCATTTGTTCTAACGGGGGTTGTTTGTACATCGATGACGATATCGAAATACTCATCCCCGAAGGTGGCGGCAACGACGACTACCGTATCTATGATGCCGACGATGAATGGGTCAGCAGAGTCCACCTGAAGTATGACGGCGCGCACATTTATGTGGGCGGCGTAGGCATGGAGATCGGCGACTACTTGGATGAGGATGGCAACATCTCCGATACCAAGCCCGAGGAGGGCGGCTACGCCTACTATACCTACTCCGCAACCACCGGCGGTGTGCTGACTATGCACAATTTCGATTACGAGGGCGAAGGCTACATCGAAGACTGGGATTACAGTTGTGTTATCGCCACCGATCTGCATAACCTGACCGTGGTGGTGGAAGGCAAAAACGAGCTGTATGCTGAATATGATGGTCTATATGTCAACGGCGATGTGGTCTTCATTGGCTCCGGTTATCTGTGGGTTGAAGCATACGATTATGGCTTCTATATCGAAGGCGATATGACCGTAAACGGTGCCTGCGTCGGTACATGGGCAGATAATCCGCTTTACGATTGCGAGGACCTGACCGTGAAAAACGGCGGCTATCTGGAGCTGAACGGAGATGGAAATGAAATCTATATCAACAACCTCATTCTGGATCACGGTTCGCTGACGATAGATGACGCATATCTGATTGTTCAGGACTATGATGCGTATGAAGATGAATACATTCCTGGCACCATTACCCTCAACGGCGTTGTTCTTGAAGATCCTGAAAACGGATACATCGATGAGGGCGAGAATGAGTGGGGCGAGCCCTGCCTGACCGTCTTTGACGAAGATGGCGATTATGCATATTACATTGAATTCTATAACAGAGGCTGGTCGAACTACTGGGATGGCTGGTATTACTACTTTGAGGATATTGACGATTGGGCCGACGGCCTGGTTCGTTTACCTTATCCTCCCGTCTCCATCGACGGCATTACCTACGGCCCCAATCAGGATGCAATGGACTACTGTGAAAGCAAGGGCGAAACCTTCATCGATGCGGAGGAAGGCTGGTTCTACTTCGAAAACTACTACTTTGCAGGTGACTATACCGGCATCAATCACGAGCTGGGGGTCTACATCGAAAACGGTTTCCTGCCCTGGCATCCCGGCTTCGTCGAAGAGGATGGAGATTATTATTACTTCACCGGCGATGAAGAAAACGGCGGCAACAAGCTGGCTACCGGCGATGTGTGTGTTACCAAGAACAACACCGACCGCAAGTTCGTTATCGGTGGCATGTATACCTTCGACGAGGATGGCCTCCTGTGCGAATATGATGGCATAATTGAAACGGACGACGGCACCTTGCGCTACTACGACGATGCGCAGTTTATGATGGGTGCAGGCCTTGTTAAGCTGAATGAGGGCTATATTTACGTCCGCACCAATGGCAATCTGGCAGTGGATTGCAAGTACTGGATCTCCAACAACAATGGTCTGGATATCCCCATTGGCGAGTATACCTTCGATGAGAACGGCTATCTGGTCATCGACAATGACAGCGTTAAGAACGGCGTGTACTTCGAAAACGGCGCATGGTATTACTACGACAACGGCAAGATTGGTTATAACAAGGGCGTAATCAACGTATCTACCACGTGGTATGGCGAGGATGGCTCCGAAAACGTCTACTCCGGCTACATCTATGTCCGCTCCAGCGGCAAGCTTGCTACCGGCAAGTATTACATTACCAACGTAGAAAATGATTACTCCGGCCAGTTCATCACTGGTCAGAAGGTCATCTTTGATGACAACGGCCTTGCCGAAGCTCCCAAGCACGGCATCGTGGATGTGAACGGCACCCTTTACTTCTATGAGCATAATGCAATCAAGTACAACGCAGGCTTGATTGAGTACAACGGTGGCTGGATTTATGTCCGCTCCAATGGCAAAGTGGCCACCGGCGCATACTGGATTACCAACACCAACGGCAAGATGGAACAGGGCAAGTACGAATTTGGCGCGGACGGCTACATGGTCATTACCGATACCGAGGACGGCATTGTTAATGAAAACGGCGTGCTGTATTACTACTTGAACGGACAGAAGCAGTACGGATTGGGTCTGGTTCAGTTGGATGAGAACAGCTACATCTATGTTCGTACCAACGGACAGCTGGCTGTGGGTAAGTACTGGACTACCAACCACAATGATTTGCTGCCTGAGGGATTCTATGAATTCGGCGAAGACGGCAAGCTGACAATCAACTAAATCCAATAGCAAGCACCCCCGGCACCACTTGGTGCCGGGGTGTTTGCTGGTTGCGGAAATATCTGTTGACTCGCTCCTAAAAGGATTGGAATAGCAAGGGGAAATATTTAAGAGGAGGACATGGTAAAAATGTCAAAAATGGGGCGCATTATGCAGGATCATATGTGACGTTTTGCTTGACAATTCGATTTGACCGTAGTATAATCATTGAAGAAACAGGGGAGAGCCCCTCAATTTGACTGTGATTTAGGAGGACGAATCATGAGCATGATTAAGAAAATCCTGGCTGCCGCTCTGGCTGTTCTGATGCTGGTTGCGATGACCGCTTGCGGTAAGGAATGCGACTACTGCGGTCAGACCATTAAGGGCGAAGCTTTTGAGGGCAAGTATTGCAAGAAGAACTGTGCTCTGGCCAGCAAGGGCTGTGCACGCTGCGGCCGCGACATCAAGGAAGTCTTGGCTGAGCGCGAGGAAGAGAACAAGATTAAGGACGCTACCAACCCCAACCCCGGCATGTCCGAGCCCGAGCCCAACGCCATTGTTTTGGAAGGCAAGATGTACTGCTGTGAGGATTGCGCATACCAGTAATGGATTCGTCATCTGGTAGATATGCTAAATTACATGACAGCCGCGGGCGAAAGCCCGCGGCTGTTTTTTGTATCATAGAGAAGAAATTCTGACGAAGACAGATAAAAATTAACAAAATATTTATGAATAGTTCACAATGTTTTCCGTAAAGCGACATTTTTCTTGACATGGTGGACGTTCTGTGCTAAAATGTGTCTTGCAAGGGAGAAATCCCAAGAAAAGAAAATTGGAGGAAAATTACTATGAAGAAGATTCTGGTTTCTCTGATGGCTGTTGCCATGCTGCTGAGCATGACCGCTTGCGGCAAGAAGTGCGATGAGTGCGGCGAGAAGATTAAGGGCGACGGCTTTGAAGTCGGCGACGAGATTTTCTGCGATGCTGAGTGCGCTGCTAAGGCTGCTCTGGGCGATCTGCTGGGCTAATACCTTAAAAACTGCCGCGGGCGAAAGCCCGCGGCTCTTTTTTGTAAAAAATGGAGGCTTTGGGGTTGTGAAGAGGAAAAAACTGTGATACAATGATAGTGGGAAAAGGCATCCCATAAAATTCGTTTGGGAGGTAAGATGATGGTTAAGAAGATTCTGGCTGGCCTGCTGGCGGTGGCAGTGATGATGAGTATGGCCGCTTGTGGAAAGAACCATAACGCGGAGGATAATTCCGTGACTACTGAGCCGAGAATTTGCTTCGAATGCAAAAAGCCGGTGGAGGGTATTGGCTACGAATGCGACGGGCAGGTCTACTGCGGAAAGAGCTGCGCGGGCCCGGGCAATCTTTGTGCCCGTTGCGGTGGTGATATTGAGGATATTCTGAACAAAATTAAGGAAGAGAATGCAATTGAGAATGCGACCAACCCGATTCCTGGCATGAGCGAACCGGGCCCCTCGGCTGTTCGGTATGAGGGAAAGCTGTACTGCAGCGAGGAATGCGCCTTCGCTGACTATTACTGATGGTATGTGACTGCCGCGGGCGAAAGTCCGCGGCATTTTTATTTTGCGTGGTCGACAAAAAAGGATTGAAATTTGAGTTTTGATTTGGTATAATGCATCTTGTTCGCAGGGTTCGTATATCGGTAATACAACGGCTTCCCAAGCCGTGAAGGCGGGTTCGATTCCCGTACCCTGCTCCATAAAAAAGACACCCCGATGGGGTGTCTTTTTTTATGGAGCAGGAGGGAATCGAACCGATAGCAGAGGAACTGTCCTGCGGACAGTTCCTGCCACCAGTGGGACCACTGGTGGCTACCATAATTTTCACCACAGGTGAAAATGCAAATCGATTCCCGTACCCGCACCGCAGGACACCCCATCGGGGTGTCTCAGTGTGTCAAAGAACGATAAATGAATGTTTATATTACGGAATGTGTCGCCCCGGCAGGGGCGACAGCGCCCGAAGGGCGCATGCCTTCCCCAAAGGGGAAGGTGGCACGGCATGGCCTGCCATGCCGTGACGGAAGAGGTTTTCATAGTGCGTTTTGCCGTAACCCGCTGAAAAATACGATTTTTCGCACCTCTCCCGCCTCGCTAAAGCTTCGGCGCCTTCCCTGAAGGGGTGCTCGGCGACCATAAGCCACCGCCATCATCCTAGTACGCTAAATAAAAATATATAGTTCTTTAACACGCTGAAAAGGCTTCTAATCCTTGAGATTAGAAGCCTTTTTGCTTTATAGAGCGGAGTAGCCGTGGGAGTTGACCAGGGCATCAATCTTGCGACCCTTCTTGCAGTAGGGGCAGTCCTTATAGTCGTAGCTGGCATAGTCCGGAATGTCGTTGACATTGTACACGGACCGGACGGGCAGGTTACCCAGCTTATCCACCATGGAATACAGCGCCGCAACACCGACCACTTCGCCGCCATAGTAGCCGATGGCTTCCACACCCTTGTTGGCGGTGTAGCCGGTGGTGCAGGAGGCCATGAGAATCAGCACGTGCTTATTGCGAATCATGGTCTGGATATTGTCCCGAAAAATCATCTGAGAGTTGGAATTGTACTCCGGCTCCACCACATAGATGGTGTTGTGAGCGTTGACGCTCTGGAAGCCGCTGTTGGTCAGCTCCTGAGCCACGCAGGTGCCGATGACCATGGTGCCGTCCAGGCACAGAATGGTGTCCACGGGGGTGTCGTTCTTGAAGGTGGCGACCAGCTGCTTGGCAACGGCCTGGGCTTCGCTCAAGCGGGTCTTGGGATAAGTAATGTCGATATAATAATTGATATGGCTGTGGTTGGTGGCGAAGTGACCGTGGGCCACTCGCAGGGGAACATTGCCACGCCGTACCGGCAGATTACTGATTTCAATCATGATTTCGTCCTCCGTATCTGATAAATAAAAAGAAAGCGTTTTTGGCTCCGGCACAGCGTTTTCGCCGGATGCTCAAAAAACGCTTTTTTTCATTATACCCCGAACGAGGTATAAATTTCAAGAAAAACCGTATTGGCAGGGTGTATAAAATTTTGGGGGACTCATTGTGCAGATTGCCGTTGGCGCAACGCAGCCTCCTCTTTAAGAAACTGCTGGGAGATGATGGAGCAGATTTGCCGGCGGCGGATCATGTCGTGAATCTCGGAGAAGGTGACCCATTTGGCATCGTCGGTTTCGCCGGGCTGTAGCACTACGTCCTCCAGCGGGATGTCCCGACGAAGGCAGTAGTGGTCATAGAAATTGACATTGTCACGGACGGTACGCAGGAGCTCGAATTCCTCGGGCTGGGCGACGATGCCCGTTTCCTCCCGGAGCTCCCGGGAGATGGCGGTCAGACTGTCTTCGCCCGCCTGAGCGGCACCGCCGGAGTTTTCCCAGGTGCCTGCAAAGCTCTTTCCCGGCGCCCGGCGGGTCAGCAGAATGTGCCCCCGACCATCGTAAACCCAGACGCAGACCACCAGACCATATTCGCCAGGGGCCCAGCGCTTGCCCCGCTGGTGGAGCCGGCCGGTGAGCCGGCGGTCGGCATCGTAAATGTCATTGTATTCCACGGTCGTCCCCTCCTGTACTTTTGGATTATTGTAGCACATAATTTTTAATAGGAAAAGGGTTTGCACCGGACATTTTTCTGAAATTTACAGAAAATTTACGGCAAATAGGTGAATCATTCATTGCCTGGGGCGAGAAAATGTGATATGATACCTCAATAACGACCCAAAGGAGGAATCTGCGGATGGATCCTAAGAGACCCAATTCTCCGAACGATAACAACAAAAATCCCAAAGGGAAAAAGCCGAAGAGCAAATTTGGCTTGTTTCTGATTGCGGTGCTGGTGGTGGTGCTGGTGACCATGGTGTGGAACTACATCTCCGACAGCCGCTACACCGAAACGAATTATGATGATTTCCTGAAGGAAATGCAGACGGGTAATCTGGCGGAAGTGGAAATCCAGTCCGACCGCATTATCTACATGACCAAAACCGAGAAGGAAAAGCCTGCGTCTGAGCAACAGGCCTGCTTTACGGGCCTGCCTGTTGGTGGCGATGCCATGCGACTGGCAGAGGAGCTGGCCAAAATCGAGGGGTGTACCGTCAAGCAGGAGATTGTGGAAGACAACTCCGTCATTATGATGATTCTGTACTATGCCCTGATGATTGGCGGTTTGTTCCTGCTGATGAACCTGCTGACCCGGAAGATGGGCGACGGCGGCATCGGCGGCATGGGCAAGAATAATGCCAAGGTCTACATGGAAAAGCAGACCGGTGTGACCTTTAAGGACGTGGCCGGTCAGGATGAGGCCAAGGAATCGTTGCAGGAGATCATCGATTTTCTTCACGATCCCCGGAAGTACACCGACATCGGCGCCAAGCTGCCCAAGGGTGCGCTGCTGGTGGGCTCTCCCGGTACCGGTAAGACGCTGCTTGCCAAGGCGGTGGCCGGTGAGGCCAATGTGCCTTTCTTCTCCATCTCCGGCTCCTCTTTTGAAGAGGTGTTTGTGGGTGTGGGTGCCAGCCGTGTCCGTGACCTGTTCCAGCAGGCGGCGAAGGTGGCACCGTGCATCGTGTTCATCGACGAGATTGATGCGGTGGGTCACACCCGTGACTCTCGTTTTGGCAACTCTGACCAGACCCTGAACCAGCTGTTGGCTGAAATCGATGGCTTCGATTCCTCCAAGGGCGTGGTGATTCTGGCGGCGACCAACCGCCCGGAAATTTTGGACAAGGCGTTGCTCCGTGCCGGACGGTTTGACCGGCAGATTATTGTGGATAAGCCCAACCTTCAGGGTCGTCTGGACACCCTAAAGGTGCACACCAAGAAAATCAAACTGGCAGAAGATGTGGATCTGAAGAAGCTGGCCCAGGCCACCGCCGGTGCGGTGGGCGCGGATCTGGCGAATCTGGTCAATGAGGCGGCTCTGCGGGCGGTGCGCAAGGGCCGGAAGGCCGTGAATCAGGAGGATTTGCTGGCATCCTTCGAAATGGTTATCGCCGGCACCGAGAAGAAGAACACCGTGCTGACCGATACGGAAAAGCGGCTGGTGGCTTACCACGAGGTGGGTCATGCGCTGGTTGCGGCGCTGGAGAAGCATTCTCAGCCCGTTTCCAAGATTACCATTGTGCCCCATACCTCCGGTGCGCTGGGCTACACCATGCAGATGCCCGAAGAGGAGAAGTATTTGCACACCTCTGAGGAGCTGATGGTGGAGCTGCGGACGCTGGTGGGCGGTCGTGCGGCGGAGCAGGTGGTGTTCGGGGTGAAGACTACCGGCGCTGCCAACGATATCCAGCGGGCAACGGCGCTGGCTCGGCATATGATTACCCAGTATGGCATGAGCGAGGAGCTGGGACTGATGGCTCCTGCCTCTGTCAGCAGTCAGTACCTGGAGAGCCAGAGCTATCTGGATTGTTCCCAGGAAACCGCCGCCATTGTGGACCGGGCGGTGCAGACGCTGCTGAAGCGGGTGCTGGAGGAGTCCAAGGCGCTACTGGTTGCCAACCGGGCATTGCTGGATGAGATTTCCGAATACCTGCTGGCCAAGGAAACCATCACCGGCGACGAGTTGATGGCCTATGTCAACGCAGGCAAGAATGTGGAAGAATAAAATTGCAGGCTCCGGGGAAACCCGGAGCCTGTTTTTTGGATGGTGTAGGAACAAAAACGGGAGGGTTGCGCGTGCAGCCCTCCCGTTTTGAATTATGGAACTTATTTCAGGCTATCTGCCGCAGCGCGGATACGCTGGGCGGTGCGGTCTGTGCCCAGAATCTGCATGACGGAGTACAGGTCGGGGGAGTTGGTCTTGCCGGTGACGGCCATGCGGATGATGGCGGAAACGTCGGCCACCGTGCCGGGGAAGGCAGAGGGGTCGGCCTTGTAGGCCTTCATGTCGGTGGTGAAGCCGATGGCTTCGGTGATGGCCTTGACCTTGTCAAACCAGACCGTGGCATCGTCGGCGATGTCAAAGGCGGTCAGGAATCGCTCCAGCACGTCGTTGATGGTTGCAGCACTGAACTTCTCATCGAAAACGGGCTGGTCCAGGTACTCGTCGTAGAAGAAGCCCATGTAATCCTTGGCATCCTTCCAGGTCGCCAAATCCTTACGGGGTTTCTTGCCGCCACGACCAATGGTCAGGATGGCGGTGGCAAAGTCGGCATCGGCGGAGAGCTTTGCGCCGAAGTCGGGGTCGAATTCGTTGGCCCACTCGGTCAGCAGGGCATACACGGTGGCGGCATCCATCCGGGAAATCACGTTCTTGGACACATCCACCAGCTTGGCATAGTCGAACAGAGAGCCAGCGGGGTTCAGCTTCTTGGGGCTGAACTTGAAGGATTCCAGGTCGGCATTGGGGTCAGCCCGGCGCCAGTCCTCGAAATTGGAGTTCAGCACGGTCATCAGGTACTCCCGCATGGCCTGCACGGGGAAGCCCTCGCTCTTGTAGAAGGTCAGCGCCAGCTCGGGGTCCTTGCGCTTACTCAGCTTGCGCTTGGAAGTGCCGTCCATCTTCATCAGCGGTCCGATGTGGACGTACTTGGGCAGCTTGAAGCCCAGGGCCTTAAACAGCTGGATATGGAAAGGCAGGCTGGGCAGCCATTCATCGCCACGAACCACGTGGGTGGTACGCATCAGGTGGTCGTCCACTGCGTGGGCGAAGTGGTAGGTGGGGATGCCGTCGGATTTCAGCAGGACGTTGTCCACATCGTTCTCGGTGATGGTCAGCTTACCCTTCACCAAATCGTCGAACTTGAACTGGTTCTCGATGGAGCCGGTGGAGCGGAAGCGAAGCACCCAGGGGTGACCGGCATCCAGCTGAGCTTGGATGTCCTCAATGGAGCGGTCACGCCAGATGGCATATTTGCCGTAGTAGCCGAAGTTTTCCTTGTTGGCTTCCTGAGTTTCCCGCATGGCGGTCAGCTCTTCTTCGGTGCAGAAGCAGGGGTAGGCCTGTCCCTCGGAAACCAGCTTTTTGGCATAGACGTGGTAGATGGCGGCACGCTGGCGCTGGCGGTAGGGACCGTAGATGCCGGAGTCGCCATCGATGGTGGCGCCTTCGTCAAACTGGATGCCGTAGTGCTTCAGGGTGTCCAGCAGAACCTCCACGGCACCGGGGACTTCGCGCTTGGCATCAGTGTCTTCCACACGCAGAAACAGAACACCGCCGGACTGGTGGGCCATGCGCTCGGAAATCATGCCCTGAACCAGGTTGCCCAGATGGACAAAGCCGGTGGGGGAAGGGGCCATGCGGGTGATGACGGCGCCTTCGGGGTTCGTACGGGCGGGGAAGCGAGCCTCCAGGGCTTCGGGGGTGTCGGTGACGTTGGGGAACAGGAGCTCGGAAAGGGCTTGGTAGTCCATAAAACATTCCTCTTTTGCACATTATTTTCTATTTTACACTATAACATAAGGCTCAAAAGAAATCAATCGGAAAGATTGAGGATTGTTGGGGCGGTTTTGGCACGGTGGCAAGCCCCCCCGCACGATGACGTGAAAAGCCCCCATCCGGGAGGGATGGGGGCGGTGGAAAAACGAAATGTAATTTAGATACCGGCCAGCTTCAGCAGCTCGGGAACCTTGGCTTCCCAGCCCAGAGCCATGATATGCAGACCCTGGCAGTAAGGACGGCACTCTTTGATGACCTTGGCAGCCAGCTCCACACCGGTGATACCGGCCTTGGCCTTCTCCTTGTCGGCGGCCAGCTCGTCAATCATCCACTGGGGAACATGGACACCGGCCACGTTGTTGTTCATGAACTTGGCCATGCCGGCGGACTTGGGGATAATCACACCCAGCTGGACGGGCTTGCCGAACTGCTTGGCCTTCTCCATGAAGCTGATGAACTTCTCGGAATCGAAGACGGCCTGGGTCTGGAAATACTCGGCACCGGCCATGACCTTACGCTCCATCTTGGCCAGCTGAGCGTCCACAGAGTCGGAGCAGGGGGACACAACGGCGCCCTTAGCGAACTTGGGAGCCTCGCCCACCAGGGCATTGCCAGCCAGGTCCACACCCTTTTCCAGCTGGCAGACGGTGTGCAGCAGGGAAACGGAGTCCAGGTCGAACACGGGCTTGGCGCCGGGGTGGTCGCCCATCTTGGTGTGGTCGCCGGTCAGACACAGAATATTCTCGATGCCCAGAGCTGCGGCGCCCAGCAGCTCGGACTGCAGAGCGATGCGGTTACGGTCACGGCAGGTCAGCTGCAGAATGGGGGTCAGGCCGGCATTCTTCAGCATGACGCAGGCGGGCAGACTGCCCATGCGCATGACGGAGGACTGGTTATCGGTGACGTTGACGGCGGTGATGTTGGACAAAAACTCCTTGGCCTCAGACACCACATGGCTGGCGTCGATGCCCTTGGGAGGGCCTACTTCGGCGGTGACAACAAATTCGCCGTTATCGAACAATTCGGTAATTCTCATTGTTATTACTCCTTTATTTCACATCTTCATCGGTGGCGTAGTTACGGATTTGGATGGGGGCCTTCAGGGCATCCAGCCGCCCAATCTGGGCCAGGCGCTTCTGGATGCGCTCCCAGCCGCAGTCCATATTGGGGTCGACCTCGCACTTGCCGTTCTTGGCGCCTCCGCACTGACCGTTGACCAGACCTTTGGAGCAGGCGGTCAGGGGGCAGATGCCGCCGGTCAGATTCAGGAAGCATTCGCCGCACTGCTTGCAGTCGTACTCCAGAGGGGTGACACCCTGGTAGCCGGGGAGGGCATAGGTGTCGCAGGCGGCGCAGACCCGCTTGGTTTCGAACAGGCTGGCTACGGTTTGCACGCCCACACCGCAGGAGAACACCAGGAGGGTGTCTGCCGCATCAATCTGGGCGGAGAACTTCTGCAGCCGTAGCTTCAGGTTCTCGGAATCGCAGATGTAGTCGGTAATCACAGAGCCGATGAGGATGCCGTCAGCGGAAAGCTCCTGCAGCAGAGCATCGGTTTCATGCTCGGGAAAGTGAACCTCTTTACAGCCGTGGCAGACAATGGCGAAAACCTTGCCACGGAGGGTGGAGAGGATGGTTTCTTTGGACTTCAGTTCGGTAATCAGCATCTTACTTCAACCCCCTTACGCCGTTCTTGCCGAATTTAATCATGGTGACCAGGGGCAGCTTAGCGGCGCAGATGTACTCGCAGCAGCGGCACTCCATGCAGTCCATGATGTTCATATCCTTACAGCCCTGCCAGTTGGCGGTGCCCACCAGCTTGACGTAGTGCAAGGGCTTGAGCTCCATGGGGCAGACATCCACGCAGCGGCCGCACTTGATGCAGCTCTGGGGCTCGGATACGTCGGCATCGATGGCGATGATGCCGTTGGAGCCCTTCATGATGGGGGTGTCCAGCGTGGTCTGGGGGAAGCCCATCATCGGACCGCCAGCCTTAATCATGGCGTCCTCGGCGATAACGCCGCCGCAGGCGGCCACCAGCTCGGCGGCACTGGTACCCAGTTTGACGATGAAGTTGCCGGGGTTGGGGATGTACTTGCCGGTAACGGTGGTGACACGCTCAATCAGGGGCATGCCGGTCTTGATGGCATCGGCGATGGCCTTGACGGTGGAAACATTGCTGACGCAGGCACCCACATCGGCGGGCAGACCGCCACTGGGAACGCTGCGGCCCATGGCCCGCTTAATCAGCATTTTTTCGCCGCCCTGGGGATACTGGGTAGCAACCTCCAGAATTTCGATGGAATCGATATCGGCGGTCTTTTCCTTCAGCAACTCGATGGCGTCGGGCTTATTCTCCTCGATGACGATGATGCCCTTGGGGGCGGAAACGGTCTTCATCTCAGCCAGTAGGCCGAAGATGATATCGTCGGCGTACTCCAGCAGAACCCGGTGGTCGGCAGTGAGCAGGGGCTCGCACTCGCAGGCGTTGACAAGCACGGCATCGATGGGTTTGTTGGGCTTGAGCTTGACGTAGGTGGGGAAGCCGGCGCCGCCCATGCCCACGATGCCGGCATTCTTGACGATTTCGATAATCTCGTCGGCGGTCAACTCGTCCAGGGACTTGTTGGGCTGAATGGATTCATGGAGGGTGTTCAGACCGTCGGACTCCACAACCACGGACAGGCAGGTGCCACGGGTAGCGTGGGGGCGGTCCTCGATGGCAATGACCTTACCGCTGATGCTGGAGTGGATGGGGGCGGAGATGAAGCCGGCGGCTTCGCCAATCTTCTGACCGACCTTGACGGTGTCGCCCACGTTAACAATGGGGTTGGCGGGGGCGCCCAGGTGCATGGACATGGGGAACACGGCAATCTTGGGCTCCGGGAAGCGGACCAGAGCCTTGTGCTCGGTGGGCTCCTTGCCCTCTACGGGGTGGACACCGCCGTACCAGCCTTCCAGCCGCTTGGCGCGGATGGAGGTCACATAGTCGTTGATGACCTTGAAATTGACCTTGGAGTAGTCACGAACCTGCACGCTCTGGGCGGTCAGCTCGGACAGGCGGCCCTGAGCAGCCAGGCGCTGCTGAATCTTCTCCCAGGCGCAGTCCTTATCGGGGCTGACCTCGCACTTGCCGTTCTTGGCGCCACCGCACTGGCCGTTAATCAGGCTCTTGGAGCAGTCCACGATGGGGCAGATGCCGCCGGTCATGGTCAGGTAGCACTGGGCGCAGGCATCGCAGGCCTTCTTGGTCAGAGCCATGCCGTGGTGGCCGGTGTAGTTCAGGGAGTTGGCGGCGGCGATGACGCTCATGGCGGTCACGTCCGCCACAGTCTGGATGCCCAGACCGCAGGAGATGGTCACCACGTGCTGGGTGCCCTCGGGAATCATGGCGTTCAGATTCTTGAGCGCCTTGGTTTTGTTGCAGAGGAAATCCGCCTTGGCGGTACCGGTGATGTTCTTGCCCAGTGCCTTGGCGAGGGCCAGGAAGTTATCCAAATCCGGCTCGTTGGTGGTTTCAAATTCTTTGAAACACTTGTTGCAGGCGATGACGAAGAGGTTGTCCTTGCCGCTCAGCAGCTCGGTCAGCTCAGATTCTGCCTTCAACGCATACTTAGTATAGTTTTCCAATTGCTCACCTTCCTAACAAAATCTTTTTTGGAAATCATACATGGTAATTATAACACAGAGGCTGAGGTTTTTCTAGCCTAAATTTGAGATAAATGTATATAATTGCGGAAAAAATATGAAAGTTGGAAAAAGTGCTTGACAATTGGCATAAAGTGTTGTATGGTTAGTTGCACAAGTAATGAACCACACAACTAAAGGAGCGTGAGGAAATGCAACAACGGCTGACAGATGACAAATCCATTTACCTGCAGATCAGCCAGATGATCGAAACCGATATCCTTCGGGGAATTCTCCTGGAGGAGGAACGGGTGCCAAGCACCAATGAGCTGGCCAAGCTCTACACCATCAACCCGGCTACGGCCGCCAAGGGCGTCAACATTCTGGTTGACGACGGAATTTTGTACAAGAAAAGAGGAATCGGTATGTTTGTGTCTACCGGTGCGGTGGAGAAAATCCGCGGCAGAAGAAAGCAAGATTTTTATGAGGTGCGTTTGGCAGAGCTTCTGCATGAAGCCAAGAGCCTGGGCATCACCAAAGAAGAATTGATTCATCAGATTGAAAAAGAGGAGAAATAATTACAATGAGCAAGATGATTTGTGAGAATTTGACTAAGTCTTACGGCAAGAAGACCGTCCTGGAGAACTTGAACCTGACTCTGGAAAGCGGCAAGATTTACGGCTTGATTGGCAGAAACGGCGCCGGTAAGACCACCATGCTGTCCATTATGTCCAACCAGAATCCTACCACCGGCGGCAAGGTTACCCTGGATGGCGAGAATATCTGGGAAAACCGCAAGGCGCTGGACCGGATTTGCTTCTCCCGGGAGCTGAACATCTCCGCGGAAAACGGTCTGGGCACCTACACCGTGAAGAAGTATCTGTCCACGGCCGCCTGCTATTATGTGAATTGGGACAAGGAGATGGCTGACCGGCTCACAGAGCTGTTTGAACTGAAGCCCAAGACCAAGCTGAACAAGCTGAGCAAGGGCATGCTGTCCATGGTGACCATCATTGTGGCTATGGCAAGCAAGGCGGAGTTTACCTTCCTGGACGAGCCTGTGGCGGGCTTGGACGTGGTGGCCAGAGAACAGTTCTACAAGCTGTTGCTGGATGAGTACACCGAAACCGGTCGTACCTTCGTAATCTCCACCCACATCATCGAGGAAGCTGCCGATGTGATGGAAGAGGTCATTATCATTGACAAGGGGCGCATCATCCGCCATCAGAACACCCAGGAACTGGTGGACTCTGCTCGCTATGTGACCGGTCTGGCCGATCAGGTGGACGGCGCTGTGGAGGGTCTGGAGCAGCATCGGGCTGAGAAAATGGGCCGCAGCAAGGGCGTGACCGTCCTGCTGGAGGAGGGACAGGATCTGAATCCCGGTTTTGATGTGACGGTTCAGCCTGTGAACCTGCAGAAGGTCTTCGTTTCCCTGTGTGGCGAGGAGGTCAAGTAATGAGATTGAAGGACTGGGTTAAGACTGCGCTTCAGTACTCCGGTATTGTGGTGGGCGCGTCTTTGCTGTACGGTGTGCTGATGGAGCCCACTGATTTGAAAATGATGATGAATATGACGGGCACCTATATGCTGATGTTCGGCGCTGCCATGACGATGCTGTTTGGCATTACGGTGTATAAGGTAATGCTGCCGGTGTCCCTGGGCTTCGGCTCCACCCGGAAGGAAGCCTTCGTGGGCATGCAGTGCTTCCGGCTGATTTACTGTGCGATAGTGACTGCGGTTGCCCTGTTGGTGTTTCTGCTGAACGGTGAAATAGGTATGGCAGAATTCAAGTCCCTGGCCCCTATTTGCATTGGTTTGATGCCCCTGCTGTCTGCGTTGGGCGTTGTGCTGGGCATCATCGGCAACCGGTTTGGTAAGAGCACCATGGCGGTGGTTTCGGTGGTTGGCGCACTGCTGGTGATGGGCATCCTGTTCGGTACGCTGATGCTGTTCGCATTTTTGGAGGATAAGATTGGTGTCCTCGGCATGTGGATGTTCCCGGTGCTGGGCTTGGTGATTTACGGACTGACCTGCATTTGGGAGCACAAGAAGGTTATGAAGTACTGTGTGAAGCTGTAAGGAGTTTTTTGGAATGTTCAAGCAGTTTATATTGGATCTGAAATTACATAAAAAAGACTATTTGCTGCCGCTGTGCATGATTCCCGGATGCTTTTTGCTGGGCTTCGGTGGTTGCTGCATCATCATGTTCGCCGTGGGCGACGTGGGCGGCTGGATCACCTGCGGAGCCTATGCGGCATTCGTCAGCTTGCTTGTCTATACGGTGATGAATTTCGTTAAGTATCATCAGGAATTCATGCTGTCGCTGTCCATGGGACGCACCAGAGGTGCCTTCCTGCTGTCCTATGCGCTGCGGACCCTGCTTGAGATGTTCGCTGCGTACGGCCTGGTTTTGGTGCTGTCCCGGCTGGAGGTGGCAGTGGGTAACAAGCTGTTTGCTCCGGCTCCTCTGGAGGCGGGTGCGGACTTCCTGCTGGATTGGCGGATGATTGCGTTCTTCTCGCCGGCTATGGTGATTCTTGCGATGTTTATTGGTGCGCTGTACACCCGATTCGGCAAGAAGGTGCTGGCGGTGATGTGGTTCGTGTACATGGCAATCTGCCTGATTGGACCCCGCCTGGCGGAAGCCAGCGGCACCCTGGGCAAGGTGGTAAAGTTCCTGAGCAATGTGCCCACCTGGGGCTGGATTACGGCTGGTGTTGCCGGACTGGCTGCGATGGTGGCGACCACCATTGGCTTGGGCAAGAAGCAAATGGTAAAATAAAAGATTAGGGACGCTCCTGAAAGGGAGCGTCCCTTTTGCCGAAAATGTTGAAATTAGTCCTTGAATTTCGGCAGAAACTGTGGTACGATATCGTTGTATGAATATGGGCAAAGTATGCCCATTTTCGGAAACTTCGCAAGATCCAAAGGAGAACTCAGTATGCCTCATACCATTGCAGTCGCCGGTAAGGGCGGCGTGGGTAAGACCACTACCTGCGGCATGATCATCGACTATCTGTGCAAAAAGGGCAACGGCCCTGTGCTGGTGGTGGATGCGGATGCCAATTCTAATTTGAACGAAGTCCTCGGCGTGGAGCTGGAAACATCTCTGGGACAAATCCGGGAAGAGATGGCTCAGGCGGAGCTGAAGGGTACCGTACCCAAGAGCATGACCAAGGCTGATTACGCAGAGATGAAGTTCTCCCAGGCGCTCATCGAAGAGGACGATTTTGACATGCTGGTCATGGGTCGGACCCAGGGCGAGGGCTGCTACTGCTTTGTCAACGGCATGCTCAAGCGGCAGATGGACAAGTATGTGCCCAACTATTCCTATGTGGTGATGGATAACGAGGCCGGTTTGGAGCATGTGGCTCGGGGTACGCTGCCTCATGTGGACACCATGCTGCTGATTTCCGATTGCTCCCGCCGGGGTATCCAGGCCGTGGCACGGCTGGCAGAGATGGTTCAGCAGCTGGAGCTGAAGCCTGGCAAGATGGGCTTGATTGTGAACCGGGCACCGAATGGGCAGCTGGATGACGGCATCAAGGCGGAGATTGAAAAGCACGGTCTGACTCTGTTCGGCGTGCTGCCGCACGATGATGCGGTGTATCGTTGCGATTGCGACGGTGAGCCCTCCAGCAAGCTGCCGGACAGCTCCGATATGAAGAGCGCCCTGAAGGGCATTATGCAGTCCATCGGTCTGTGACCGAAAACCGTAAGATCACGAGGGCATGAGATACGAGATATGGGATGCGGACACCCATATCCTATATCTCGTATCTCATATCTCGTATCTAATATATCTAAAATTCTATCAAGGGGGATAATACACTATGTCTTTCACACCTAAGACAGCACCTTTCAGCGGCAAAATCAATGCCGTGACCCTGGGCACCGGCGACAATGCCATCGTCATCGGCGGCCAGAATGTGCTGCCCTTCTACACCTTCGATGCGCCCATTGAGAATGCACCCAAGGTTGGCGTCGAGGTCTCCGACCTGGCTGCTTACTGGGATGTTGCCGGTCTGAAGGAGTTCTACGCCGGCTGCGAGTCCATGGCTGACTATGCCAAGAAGGCCGAGTCCATCGAGGGCTGCGACTTCATCTGCCTGAACTTTGTGGGCGCAGACCCCAACGGCGCAAACCGCTCCGTGGCTGACTGCGTTGCTGACGCCAAGGCTGTGGCCGAGGTCGTCACCAAGCCCATCGTTATCATGGGCTGCAAGAACCTGGAGAAGGACGGCGAGCTGCTGGGCGCTCTGGCTGAGGCTCTGTCCGGCAAGAACGTTCTGATCATGTCCGCCAAGAACGAGAACTACAAGACCGTGGGCGCTTCCGTCGCTCTGGCCAACGGCCAGAAGCTGGGCGCTGAGACCGCTGACGACATCAACCTGGCCAAGCAGTTGAACATTATGCTGAAGGGCCTGAACGTCAATCCCGAGTCCGTTGTCATGGACATCGGTACCGCTGCGGTTGGCTACGGCTACGAGTATGCCGCTTCCACCTTCGACCGCATCCGTCTGGCTGCCCTGGCTCAGGGCGATGCCGACCTGCAGATGCCCATCCTGGCTGCCGTTTGCAACGACACCTGGGGCGTGAAGGAGTCCTCTGCATCCGAAGCTGACGAGCCCGCTTGGGGCTGCCGCGAGGAGCGCGCCATTTCTATGGAAGTCGCTACCGCTGTTGCTGACCTGACCGGCGGTGCTGACGCTGTTGTTCTGCGTCACCCCGCTTCCGTGGCCACCGTCAAGAAGTTCATCGCTGAACTGATCTAATCGAAGGAGGATACATACAATGGCTTTGAAAGGTCTCGATATTTTTAAGCTGTCTCCTAAGAAGAACTGTAAGGAGTGCGGCAGCCCCACCTGTATGGCATTCTGCATGAAGGTGGCCCAGGGCGCAGTGTCTCTGGACAAGTGCCCCTACTTCTCTGAGGAAGCTCTGGCAACCCTGAACTCCGCCACCGCTCCTCTGATGAAGACCATTTCCGTTGGCGAGCACAAGCTGGGCGGCGAAACCGTCCTGTTCCGCCACGAGAAGACCCTGGTGAACAAGAACCTGTTCGCCGTTTCCATCGACACCAACATGGACGCCGCTGAGGTCGACGCCAAGCTGGCTGACCTGCTGAAGGTCGACTACGAGCGTATCGGCGAGCGGATGTACGTGGAGTTCGTTTTCGTTGCCAACAAGGGCAATGATGCCGCTGCTTATGCGGAGCTGGTTAAGAAGGCTGCCGCTACCGGCCGTGACCTGGTCCTGGAGTGCTGGGATCTGGATTGCGCCAAGGCTGCTCTGGAAGTTGCCGGCAAGAACGTGATTCTCGACGGCGCTACCCCCTCCAACTGGGAGGCTATGAGCGACCTGGCTACCGGCGCCGGCGTGGTGCTGGGTGTTTGGGCTGAGAACATCTCCGACCTGTACGACACCGTGAAGAATCTGGAAGCCAAGGGCAACAAGAACCTGGCTCTGGATGTTACCGGTGCTACCGCCAAGGAGACTCTGGCCAATGCCGTTCTGGTGCGCCGCACTGCGCTGAAGCAGGAGGACCGTACCTTCGGCTATCCCTCCATTGTCAACCTGGCTAAGATTGCCAAGGGCGATTCCCGCCTGCAGACTGCTTATGCTGCCATGTTCGTTGAGAAGTACGCTTCCATCATCGTCATGGAGACCATGTCCTACGCTCAGGCTCTGCCCCTGTACGGCCTGCGTCAGAACATCTTTACCGATCCCCAGAAGCCCATGAAGGTGGAGGCTAAGATTTACCCCATCAACGGCGCCGATGAGAATGCTCCCATCGCTCTGACCGTGGACTTCGCTCTGACTTACTTTCTGGTTTCCGGCGAGCTGGAGCGCTCCGGTCAGCCCGTGAACCTGGTGATTACCGACGCTTCCGGCATGTCTGTTCTGACTGCCTGGGCCGCCGGCAAGCTGTCCTCCTCCACCATCAAGAAGACCTTCGACGAGCTGGACATCGCCAACAAGATCAAGAACCGCACCCTGATTATCCCCGGCAAGGTTGCCGTCATGAAGGGCGAGATTCAGGAGAAGCTGCCTGAGTGGAACGTGGTTGTCGGTCCTCTGGAGGCTGTGCAGCTGCCCAAGTACATGAAGGACAAGGAGTACGAGGCTGCCGTTAAGGCCGCCGAGGCTGAGCGTGCTGCCAAGGCTGGCACCGTTCAGGAGGTCGTGAAGGAGCTGTCCTTCGAGGAGCTGCTGGAGACCCGCGTGCCTAAGATTGAGGTCGTTGACATGGGCGTTTCCTACAAGGGCTACAACCCTGAGTCCAAGACCTTCGTCACCATTGGTGAGCGCATCCACTGCATCGCTCCTGCCATCCGCAAGGCTATGGACGAGCGCGATCCCGCTCCCATTCTGGAGCGTGCGGCCCAGCAGATTAAGGCTGGCGCCACCTATCTGGACGTCAACATCGGCCCCGCTGAGAAGGACGGTCCCGAGCGCATGATGTGGGCTGTCAAGCTGCTGCAGGAGAACTTCAACAATGTTCCTCTGGCACTGGACACCGCCAACATGAAGGCTATCGAAGCCGGTATCAAGGTTTACAACCGCACCAACGGCAAGCCCATCGTCAACTCTGCTGACGCCGGCTCCCGTATCGGCTACATCGATCTGGCTGCTGCCAACGATGCTATCTGTATCGCTCTGTGCTCCGCTGACGGTATCGCCAAGGACAACGCTGAGCGCGAGATGCACTGCGACAACATGCTGGAGCGCGGTCT
>JBGVDR010000144.1:0-16067 GCA_045119455.1 Faecousia sp. | reverse complement strand
CCCCCCCCCCCCCCCCCCCCCCCCCCCCCCCCCCCCCCCCCCCCCCCCCCACGACTCGTAATATAAACAATCATTTCGCTCATCAAAGGAGGATTGCCATGCGTTATGATTTCGCCCCCATGGAGGGCTTAACCGACAGCGTCTACCGCCGTCTGCACCACAAGTACTTCGGTGGTGTGGACCGGTACTTTATGCCCTTCCTCTCCCCCACCATCCACCGCACCCTTACCCACAAGGAGGACCGGGAGCTGCCCATGGCGGACTCCGTTCCCTTCCAGGCTGTGCCCCAAATTCTGACCAAAGCTGCCGAGGATTTTCTCTGGGCGGCTCAGGTCTGCGCCGACCGGGGCTATGTGGAAGTGAACCTGAACACCGGTTGTCCCTCCGGCACCGTGGTTGCTAAGGGCAAGGGCAGCGGCATGCTCCGTGATTTGAGCGAATTGGACCGGTTTCTGAATAAAATTTTCTCTGAATCCCCCCTGCCCATCTCCGTCAAGACCCGGCTGGGTCTGCTGGAACCGGAGGAATTCGCCCCCATTTTGGATATTTACAACCGGTATCCCATCCGGGAGCTGATTGTCCACCCCCGCACCCGAAAGCAGTTTTACGACGGCTCCGTCCACACCGGCTGGTTCGATTATGCAGTTGAAAACAGCAAAAATCCGCTTTGCTATAACGGGGATATTTGCTCAAAGTCCGATATTTCAAAACTTCTCTGTAAATACCCCCAGCTGCCAAGAGTCATGATTGGTCGGGCACTGATTGGCGACCCGGGTATGCTGGTCCCCGGTGGCACGGATATGGCTATTCTGGAGCGATTCCTGGAGGATTTGCTGGATAGCTATACCCAAACCTTCGGCAGTTTCCGCAACGCCATGTTCCGGATGAAGGAAAACTGGTTCTATCTTGCGCCCTATTTCGACGGCGGGGAAAAGCTTTTCAAAGCCCTCCGCAAGTCCACCGACCCCAGCGAATACCGCTCCCTCACCGCCCAGATTCTCCATACCCTTCCCCGTAGCAACCCCCTATAATAGCAAAACCAGGAGTCGCGCTAGGCAACTCCTGGTTTTCATTACTTTCCGCCGGTCAGATCCACGTACCCCAGAACAATATTCTTATAGGTCACCTCAATGGGGAACTGCTCCCGTGCAATTTTCACAATATCCTCCACCGCAGAAGACAGTATCCGATTCCGGGAAATCGTCTTCCACTGGGGTTCTCCCTGGACAAAATACATCACATGGTAGCCCCATTCTGTCTTAATCAGCCCGGTATCGCCACTCTTGCGTGTCTCATCCAGATACCATTTCTTGAAGGGCTCCACGAAATTGTCGTCTTTGGTCAGATTCTCGTACAGACCACCATTGGCATTGGATCCGGTGTCATCGGAATTTTTGTTGGCCAACACCGCAAAAGCCGTCTCGGTGACATCACCTGCCAGAAAATCATCCAAAATCTTCTGTGCGGCCTTGCGGCATTCCTCCCACTCCTCCTCGGAATAGGTAATTTTGCCGCTGGAGTCCTTGTTGCCGCCCTCAGGCACAATCAGAATGTGCCGCACGGAGTAGTAATTGCCGGATTCCTTGGTAATCTTGTTCTCTGCCAGCTTATCCTTGTTGGTGTTGAAGTATTCCTCCAGCACCTCTTCGGTAATGGCTGCACTGGCCTTGTCATACTCGGCTTCGAAATACAGATATCCGGTGTAATAGGTGCGCATATATGCCTCGTAGGCACCATAGGTGCAGCCGGCACCCATATCATTCTTAAGCATGGCATCAATGCTGGGGAAGCCGGCGCTGGAGGCACTCTGAGCAAGATTCAGCCGCAGATTCTGCAGGTCGCTCTTCATGGCATCGCTCAATTCCAGACCTGCCTGCTCCGCCAAAAGACCCATGGCTTGGTAATTATGCCAGTTCCGCAGGGCATCGTCCAGGAAGAACTGCTGCCAGGTTCCGCCGTATTCATCGTAGTACTGCTCATCCAGGGGTTTGGAATAATCCAGACCCTGAGCCATCAGATACTGACCATTGCTGGACAGAGTATCAAAGGTGTTCATCCAGTAATAAACCTGGAGCATGGAGTTGGTCAACTCCTTGTCGCCCACCTTGGCAACAACCTTATCCCCCCATTTTTCCGCCTTTTTGTCGGAAACGGTGTAGGAATCCTTATAAAACACGTCATTATCCGGCTCATCGAACAAGTTGCACACCAGTGACCAGCCCTCTTTGAAGCTCTCCACATCGGCGCAGGCCCACCAGATTCCCACCGTGCTTACCAACAGCACAACAAAGGCCAGGGTAATCGCCACAGCCCAGTGCCAGGTTTTCAGCTTCTGGTACCACTTCTTCGGGGGCGTGGGCTGAGCCGGCGCCTGCTTCTTGGGCGCTCGCTTCTCATTTTTCATAACATCCTCTTTCTCCGGAAATCCCGGCAAACAGATAGGGCAAGTTTACCATGTCTTACCGCTAAAAGCAAGGGAAATCAAAAATTATTTACAATTTTCCGGGCTTGAAAAAGCCGCCGAAAAATGGTATGATTCTAAATTGAGATAGTATAGTGAGGGAGTATAATCATGACCGGAAAAACCACCGTCATTTCTGCCGAAGCCCTTTCCCGGCAGTTTGACTTCTGCGATAAAATCGCCGCCCATTGGCAGGCACTGGGGCAGGTCCCCAAAGCATACGTGGAAACCTACGGCTGTCAACAAAATGAAGCCGACTCCGAAAAGCTCCGGGGCTACCTCAGCCAGTGCGGCTACACCATCGCATCAGAAGCCGAAGGCGCCGATGTGGTGGTGATGAACACCTGCGCCATCCGGGAGCATGCTGAGCAGCGGGTGTTCGGCAATCTGGGTGCTTTGGTGCATACCAAGCGCCGCCATCCGGGTCAGAAAATTTTTCTGTGTGGCTGTATGGCAGGTGAGAGCATCGTGTCCCAGCGTATCAAGCACAGCTACCACCACGTGGACGGTGTATTCTCCACCCACCACCTGTGGCAGTTCCCGGAGATTCTGCACAACGTGCTGACCAAAGGCAAGCGCCAATTCTTTGTGGAAGATGAGCCCGGCTCCATCGCCGAGGGCATTCCCCAGATTCGGGACAACAAGCTGAAAGCCTGGGTGTCCATCATGTACGGCTGCAACAATTTCTGCACCTACTGCATCGTGCCCTACGTTCGGGGGCGGGAGCGCAGCCGCCAGCCGGAGGATATTCTGGCTGAGTGCCGGGAGCTGATTGATTCCGGCATCAAGGAAATAACCCTGCTGGGTCAGAACGTCAACTCCTACGGCAAGGATTTGGGCTGTGGTGTGGACTTCTCCGACCTGCTGGCGCAGATTGCCCAGCTGGACGGTGAATTCCTCATTCGTTTCATGACCAGCCACCCCCGGGATGCAGGTCAGAAGCTCTTTGACACCATGGCAAAGTACCCCAAGATTGCCAAGCAGCTCCACCTCCCCTTCCAGTCCGGCTCGTCCCGGGTACTGAAAGCCATGAACCGGCACTACGACCGGGAAAAGTACCTGGCGGCGGTAAGCTATGCCAAGTCCATCATGCCGGAGCTGGTGCTGACCTCTGATGTCATCGTCGGTTTCCCCGGCGAAACCAACGAGGAATTTGCGGAAACCATTTCTCTGATTGAAGCAGTGCGTTACGATGCCCTGTTTACCTTCATCTTCTCCCCCCGCCACGGCACCCCTGCCGCCTCCATGGACGACCCCACCCCTAAGGAGGAAAAGAACCGTCGGTTCGACCGGCTCTGCGCCGTACAGAACCGGATTTCTGAGGAAATTCACGCGGGTTATGTGGGCAAAGCCTTCCGCTGTCTGGTGGACGGAAGAGACGGCGATTCCCTCACTGCCCGGACCGAGGGCGGTCGGCTGGTGCGTTTTGTCGGACCGGATTGCCTGATTGGCACCTACCAAACCCTTACCATCACCGGCTCCACCACCTGGAGCCTGACCGGCAGGCTGGAACAGTAAACATTGATGAATAGAAAAGAGGTCACGCCCATGGCAAAGCCCAATCCCGAAGTCACGCCCATGAAGCGGCAATACAACGAAATAAAAGAGCGCAACCAGGACTGTATCCTGTTTTTCCGGCTGGGCGACTTCTACGAGATGTTCGATGACGATGCCCGGGTCGCCGCCAAGGAGCTGGATTTGACCCTGACCACCCGGGACCGGAACAAGCCCAAAGAAGAGCAAACCCCCATGTGCGGCGTACCCTACCACAGCGTGGACGCTTACATCGCCCGGCTGGTACAAAAGGGCTACAAAGTCGCTATCTGCGAGCAGATGACCGACCCCGCCACCACCAAGGGTCTGGTGGAGCGGGACATCACCCGCATCGTCACCCCCGGCACCGTCACCGAAAGCTGTATGCTCGACGAAAGCCGGAATAATTACTTCGGCTGTATCTACGGCGAGGGTGGGCGGTTCGGTCTTGCCTTCTGCGATGTATCCACCGGCGCTTTCTTCACCACCGTCTGCGCCGATTTGCCGGCGGCGATTTCCGAGTTGGGGCGTTTTACCCCCTCCGAGGTCATCCGCTTTGGCACAGGCACCGACCACGCCGATCTGACCGACACCCTGTTCCGCCGCCTGAACTGCTGTGTGGACGAGGGAAAACCGGAGCAGTTTGACTGTACCGCCGCCGAGAATCTGCTGCAGCGGCACTTTGGCTGTGAACTGGCCGGGCTGGGCTTGACAGGTCTTCCTCAGGCCATCATTGCCAGCGGTACCCTGCTGCAGACCCTGCTGACTCTTCAAAAGAACGACTTATCCCACATCCGCCAGCTGCAATACTACACCACCGGCAAATTCATGGAGCTGGATTTGGATGCCCGTCGGAACCTGGAGCTGACGGAAACCATGCGCTCCAAAGAAAAAAAAGGCACTCTGCTGTGGGTGCTGGACAAGACCCACACCGCCATGGGCGGGCGCATGATCCGCAGTTGGCTGGAAAAGCCCCTGCTGGACCCGGCGGAAATCAGCCGCCGTCAGGATGCGGTGGAAGAGCTGGTCAGCGCCCCCATCTGCCGGGGTGAGCTGATTGAAGCGCTGAAGGAAGTCACCGACCTGGAGCGGGTCATGACCCGTGTGGTCACCGGCACTGTCAACTGCCGGGATTTGCTGGCTCTGGCCAAGGGGCTTCGGGCCTTGCCTCTGGTCAAGGCTCAACTGAAAATCACCAACTCCTCCCTGCTTCGCCGGCTCTGTGATGCCATTGACCCACTGACCGACTGCGCCGACCGCATCGAAAACACCATCGTAGACGAACCGCCCCTGACCGTTCGGGAAGGCGGCATCATCCGCAAGGGTGCCAACGCCGATGCCGACCGGCTCCGGGACATCATGGAGGGCGGCTCCGGAACCATCGCTGCCATTGAGACCGCCGAGCGGGAAAAAACCGGCATCCGCACCCTGAAGGTCAGCTTCAACCGGGTGTTTGGTTATTATATCGAGGTATCCAAGTCCTTCATGGATCAGGTACCTGCCCACTACGTCCGTAAGCAGACCCTTGCCAACTGTGAGCGCTATATCACCCAGGAGCTCAAGGAGCTGGAGGATCAGGTGCTCACCGCCAAGGATCGGCTCACCGCCCTGGAATACCAGATTTTCACCGAGCTTCGGGAATACCTGGCGGCTCAATCCGCCCGGGTGCAGCTCAGCGCCGGCGCCGTGGCGGCGGCGGATGCGCTGTGCTCCCTGGCCACCGTGGCAGTCCAACGGGGCTATTGTCGCCCCCAGATTACTCTGGGCAATGAAATTTCCATCACCGACGGCCGCCACCCCGTGGTGGAGCTGATGCTCAAAGACTCCCTCTTTGTGCCCAACGATACCCACCTGGGCTCTTCCAGTGACCAGGTAGCCATCATCACCGGTCCCAACATGGCAGGTAAATCCACCTATATGCGCCAGGTGGCACTGATTGTGCTCATGGCACAGATGGGCTCTTTTGTACCCGCCCGCTCCGCCACCTTGGGTATTGTGGATCGGGTGTTCACCCGCATCGGTGCCAGCGACGATTTGGCCTCCGGGCAGTCCACCTTCATGGTGGAAATGACCGAGGTGGCCTCTATTCTGAAGCATGCTACCTCCCGGAGTCTGCTGATTCTGGACGAAATTGGGCGGGGCACCTCCACCTACGATGGCATGTCCATCGCCCGGGCGGTGCTGGAATATGCCGCCAGCCCCAAAAAATTGGGCGCTAAGACGCTCTTCGCCACCCATTATCACGAGCTTTCCACCATTGAGGATCAGCTCCCCAACGTAAAAAATTACAACATCGCCGTGAAAAAGCGGGGTGAGCAGATGATTTTCCTGCGAAAAATTGTCCCGGGCGCCACCGACGACAGCTACGGCGTAGAGGTCGCCAAGCTGGCGGGTCTGCCAAACTCCGTCATCGCCCGGGCTCGGGAGATTCTTGCGGAGCTGGAGGGACAGAACGGTGCTGTCCGCCCTGTGATTGCGGCGGAGTCCACCGACCAGATTAGTCTGCTGGATCTGCGGAGCCAGCAGGTCTGTGATGCCCTGTCCGCCATTGCGGTGGAAACCCTGACCCCCATCGAAGCCATGAATGAGCTGTATAAGCTCCGTAAAATGTTGGATTGATATGAAACATTTACCCCTTTCCCTAACCCCCTCCGAGCGCAGCTGGGGCATTCGCTATCTGCTTTTTGAACTGATTTTCCTGCCCTCGCTGCTGTATACGGCGCTGACCAGCCTTCCTTTCTCCGTTGGCTCCGCTGGTATCAATTGCGCCTTTTTTCTCATTAATTTCATTGCCATATCCCTAATTTTTCGGGAGTTTTGGAAGAATTCATTCCGACTCCTCCGGCAGGGGAGCTTAAAAATCATGCTGACCGCCTTGGTGGGGCTGCTGATTTACTGGATTGCCGCCCTGGCGGTATCCCTGCTGACCATATGGCTGTTCCCCCAGTTCGTTAACCAGAACGATGCCTCCATCTCCGCCGCCTCCCGGCAGAACGCTCTGCTCATGGGCATCGGCACTGTGCTGTTGGTGCCCCCGGTGGAGGAAATGCTGTTCCGTGGACTGGTGTTTGGGCTGCTCCACCGGCGCCGTCGGGTGCTGGCGTATGCCGTGTCCACCTTCGTATTCTGCGCCATTCATGTGACCCTTTCCATCAGCGGCTTTGACCCGGTTTTTCTGCTGGTGAGCCTGGCACAGTATGTTCCCGCCGGACTTGTGCTGGCGGCAAGCTACGAATATAGCGGCTCCCTGTTTGCGCCGATTTTAATCCACATGGCGGTCAATGCCGTTGGAATGATTACCGTTTTGAGGTGATTGTCATGCCGAAAATTCTGCAATTATCCCCCCATATCGCCAATTTAATTGCCGCCGGTGAGGTGGTGGAGCGTCCCGCCAGCGTTGTGAAGGAACTTCTGGAAAATGCCGTGGATGCCGGAGCCTCCAAGGTCACCGTGGAAATCCGGGACGGCGGCATGACCTTTCTGCGTGTCACCGACAACGGCTGCGGCATGGCTCCCGAGGATGCCAAAACCGCCTTTCTGCGTCATGCCACCTCCAAGCTCCGCACCGCAGATGATTTGGCTGCCATTGCCACCATGGGCTTCCGTGGTGAGGCTCTTGCCGCCATCGCCTCCGTCAGCCGCATCGATCTGATGACCAAAACCGCCGGCTCCCTAATGGGTACCAGTCTGCACCTGGAAGCCGGCAACGTCACCGAGGAATCGGAGATTGGCTGCCCCGATGGCACCACCATCATCATCCGGGATCTGTTCTTCAACACCCCCGCCCGAATGAAATTCATGAAATCCGACTCCGTAGAAGGCAGCCGTGTTTCCGCCGCTGTACAGATGCAGGCGCTGGCCCACCCCGAGGTGGCCTTCACCTTCATCCGGGACGGCAAGCAGGTTCTGCTCAGCCCCGGTACCGGCGGTCTGGAAGCTGCGATTTACAGCGTCTACGGACGGGAATGCGCCAAAATGATTAAGGTAGACAGCCGCTGGGAAACTTGCAGCCTGACCGGCTACGTCAGCAAACCTACGGACTCCCGCCCCAGCCGCTCGCTGCAGACCTTCTTCGTAAATGACCGCCCGGTGCGCTCGCCCATGCTGATTGCAGCTTTGGAAGAGGCCTACCGCAATCAAATCATGGTGGGCAAATTCCCCGCCTGTGTGCTGCACCTGCGTGTACCTGCCAACGCTGTGGATGTGAACGTCCACCCGGCGAAAACGGAAGTAAAATTTCTGTCGGAAAAGACTGTTTTCGACTGTGTCCATTACGGCGTGCTCGGGGCGCTGAACCGCACCCCCGACCGCCCTCAGGTACAATTTACAAAAGCTCCCCCCGCAGAAGCCGATGACCGCATCGGCCCGAAACCGAAGCAGGACTTCTTCCGCACCATGACTCCGTCAGAGTATAAAACCTTCTCCTCCGCCATTGCCGATGCCCCTAAGCCCAGCCCCCAAGCCGCCGTTGCCACCGTGGCAAAGCTGGAGCGTCCCGCCCCTGCGGTGCAGGAGAGAATTCTAATCCCCCAGCCCGCAAAGCCTGTAAATACAGAACGTCCTTGCGAGCCGGTGTGTACACCGGCATGGCAATCCCCCAGTGCTGCCGCCCCGTCTCGTCAGATTTCCACGCCGACTTTTAAAGAACCTCCTCACCATGACATAGTAAAAACCGCCCCCGCGGCGGATGATGACCACAATGACCCGGAGGCCACCCAAACCGAGCTTCCCATGCCCGCCGAAATTCCCTGGCGCATGGTTGGCGAGCTGTACAACTCCTATATCATCGTGGAGGAAGGGGAAAACGCCTATCTCATCGACAAGCATGCCGCCCATGAGCGGATTCTCTTCGACAAGCTGAAGGCAAACCAGGAATCCATCACCGCTCAGGCCCTGCTGACTCCCATTCCTGTGCGGCTCAGCGCTGAAGCAGCGGCAGAACTGCTCAGCCGCAAGGCTTTGCTGGAGGAGCTGGGCTTCGAGGTAGAGGAATTCGGCGAAAACACCGTCCTCTTGCGTCAGATTCCCATGGATTTGTCCCCCGACGACGCCGCCGAGGCCGCGGAGGCTCTGGCTGCAGACCTCTTAAGCGGACGCCACGACACCAAAGACACCGTCCGGGACGAGGTGCTGCACACCGTGGCTTGCAAGGCCGCCATCAAAGCCGGCTGGCGCACGGATGAAAAAGAGCTTTTGGCTCTGGTGAAGCAGGTTATGTCCCGGGAGGATCTGAAGCATTGTCCCCACGGCCGCCCCATCTGCATCACCCTCAGTAAAAAACAGCTGGAAAAGCAGTTTAAGCGAGCATGAGCATCATCGCTTGATAAATGATGTTTACAGGATTAGCACAATCCCTTTCCCCCCGCATTTATGAAGGGGGGTGGCTGAGCGTAAGCGAAGCCGGGGGGGAGCAAAAATAAGGCTGTTACCGAACTCCCCCAGTCAAAAATCAAAGATTTTTTTGCAAGTTTATTGTAATTGCTCCGCAATTATTTATTTAGATTCGCTGCGCTACCCTCTTAAAAGCGGGGGTCGAGGGCGGCTGCGCCGCCGGCGGAGCTTCGCTCCGCCAAACAATCCCTTACCATCCATCAATCCATCTCTCAGGAGATTCAACATGAACAACATCATCTGCATCGCCGGACCCACCGCCTCCGGCAAAACCGCCCTAGCGGTAGAGCTGGCCAAAGAACTGGGCGGCGAGGTGGTATCCTGCGACTCCATGCAGGTATACAAGCGCATGGACATCGGCACCGCCAAGCCCACCCTGGAAGAGCGGCAGGGCATCGTCCACCACATGCTGGACGTGGCGGAGCCCGATGAGGATTTCTCCGTCAGTCGCTACTGTGAATTGGCAAGCCCCATCGTCGACGATATCCTTGCCCGGGGCAAAACCGCCATCATCGCCGGCGGCACCGGTCTATATATGGATGCGCTGATTCGGGGCAACAACTTCGCCCCCTATCCATCCACCGGTCGCCGACAGGAGCTGGAGGAGAAGGCCGACCGTGAGGGTATCCAGGTGCTCATGGACTGGCTCCGGGAAATCGACCCGGATTCCGCCACCCGGCTTCACCTTTCCGACCGCAAGCGCATCATCCGGGCGCTGGAGGTCTATTTGGAAACCGGTGAAACCATCACCGCTCACAACCTGAGAACCCAGTCCATCCCGCCAAAATACAGCCCCTTGTGGCTGGGCATAGACTTCGCCGACCGCAACGCGCTTTACGCGCGCATCAACCTACGGGTGGAGCTTATGCTCCAAATGGGTCTGATTGAGGAAATCAAGGGCCTTCTTTCCTCCGGCATTCCTGCCAAATGCACCGCTATGCAGGCCATCGGCTACAAGGAATTCGTGTCCGCCCTGGAAGGTCAAGGCACCATTGCCGAAGCGGCGTCACTGGTACAGCAAGCCTCCCGCCATTATGCCAAGCGTCAACTGACTTGGTTCCGGCGGAATCCCAATATGAACTGGCTGATTCGGGACCGGGAGGAAATTCTTACGACCGCCCGACGGCTTATTCAAGAAACCGACAATTGAATCGTGCTATGATGTGTGTATCCCAAAGAAAGAGGTCATACATATGTCAGACACCATGAATTTACAGGATGCCATTCTCACCGAGGTGCGCCGGGACCGGGTTCCGGTAACGCTGTTTTTGATGAACGGCTTCCAGCTCCGGGGAATCGTCACGGGTTTTGACAGCTTCGTGGTGGTGCTGGTCACCGACGGCAAGCAGCAAATGATTTACAAGCATGCCATCTCCACCCTCGCACCCATGAAACAGCTCAAAGCGGCGATGCCCATCGCATAACTCGACACAAAAAGGCGACGGAGTACCCCTCCGCCGCCTTTTTGCATTGATATGGTAAATGGTTGTTTAGCGAAGTAAGAAACGGCGGCGACCTGCGGTCTCCGAGCGCCGCACAGCGGCGCGGGGGGGGCGCGCGGGGGCGGGCCCCCACGACTCGTAATATAAACAGTCATTTACCCCCAAAATATAAACAAAATCAGAAAGGTCTGATATTATGTCCATCGCTGAAAACATTGCCGCCATTCGGGCGGACATCGAAAAAGCTGCCCTGGCCGTCGGTCGGGACCCCAAATCCATTCAACTCTGCGCCGCAACCAAAATGAACGACGCTGATGCCGTCCGCCAGGCCATCACCGCCGGTGTGGACTGCTGTGGCGAAAACCGAGTTCAGGAGCTGACCCAAAAGCTGTCGGAAAATGCCTATGTGGGCGCTCCCGTCCACTTCATCGGTCACCTGCAAACCAATAAGGTCAAGCAGGTGGTGGGCAAAGTGGATTTGATTCAGAGCGTGGACCGGCTGAAGCTGCTGGAGTGCATCCAGTCCGAAGCCGCCCGGCAGGGCATCGTTCAGGATATCCTGTTGGAGATTAACATCGGCGAAGAAGAGAGCAAATCCGGTTTTTCCACCGCGGACATCCTGCCCCTGGTGCAGAATTTGTCGCAATATCCGAACGTTCGTCTTCGTGGACTGATGGCAATCCCCCCGGTTTGCGAAAATCCAGGAGATAACGACAAATTTTTTCAGGAAATTTACAACCTTGCTGTTGACATAACGGCAAAAAAATACGATAATGTATGTATTGATATTTTGTCTATGGGTATGTCCGGTGACTATGCAGACGCCATCGCCTGCGGCAGTACCATGATTCGTGTGGGTACCGCCATCTTCGGCGCCCGAGATTACGGCAAAACTCATCAGAACTGATGTAATATATTAGGAGGAATTACAAATGAGCTTTTGGGATAACGTAAAGAAATTTGCCCAGCCCTATGCGGATGACGAATACGATGATTACGACGACAGCCTGGAAGGCTACGAGGAAGAGGCTCCCCGTCGCGCCCGCAATGCCGAGCCCGCTCCCGAGGCCGCTCCCGCCACTGCTCCCGCTGCCAAGCCCGGCTTCAGCGGTCAGGTGCTGAACATCAACTCCGGCAAGCAGGAGGTCGTCCTGTTCCGTCCCACCAGCGTCAACGACTGCACCAAGGCCGCCGACGACCTGCGGGATAAGAAGGCCATTATCGTGAATATGGAAAATGTGGACGATTCTCTGGCCCGCCGTGTGGTGGACTTCCTGTCCGGCTGCGCTTACGCTCTGGACGGTAAGGTGAACAAGATTGCCCACTCTACCTACCTGTTCTGCCCCCACAGCATGGACGTGATTGGCGACCTGGAGAACATCCCCGTCGAAACCGAGTCCTACGTCTGATTTTCGCTCTGAGAGGATAGAATTATGTTTACACCGCAGCAGATAGAACAGATTTCCTTTGGCAACGCCCTCTTCAACGGCTACGATAAGGACGCGGTGGATGAGTTTTTCATTCCCCTAACCGAGGACTATGTAACCCTCTACAAAGAAAACGCCCTGCTCAAGAGCAAGATGCGTGTGCTGGTGGGCAAGCTGGAAGAATACCGGGCCAATGAAGCCAGCATGAAGGAAGCCATTGTCAACGCCCAGAAGACCTGCGACACCATGGTCAAGGAAACCGAGGCCAAGTGCGCCCAGATGCTCGCCGATGCAAACGTGGCCGCCGCCGAACATTCCAAGCTCACCGATTCCCAGATTGCCGCTGAGAACGCCCGGCTGGAGGAAGCCCGCCAGTCCGCTACCGACTCCATTACCCAGATTGAGAACCAGTTGAAGGCTTGTCTGGAGGCTATGGCTCTGATTCGGGAGCGCAACAACCTGATTGAAACTGCCCTCGAGGCTCCCACTGTGGAAGATCCTCTGGACATTACAGAAGAGATTTCTCAGAGTCTGGAATCTCTGGTAGGCACCACGGTGGACACCGCCCCCAAAGCTGAGCCCAAGCACCCCGTTTCCGAAACCACCAACAAATTCGCCAACCTGCAGTTTGGTCGGAACTACGACCCAACCAAGTAAATATTGCGACGATAAGGACACGTCCCTCCGTCCCCCGCTTTTCAGAGAGCTGCCGTCCGGTGCAAGGCAGTAAGCGACCGGTGGGGTATCCCCTTTGAGCAGCGCACCGAACACCTTTTGGGTAGTAGACTGCGCCGGGTCCGCCCGATACAGCGTATTCAAGTGTCGGCTCATTGCCGGAACAAGAGTGGTACCGCAGAGGTTCATTTTCACGCCTTTGTCTCTTTTAATAGGGACAAAGGCGTTTTTTAGATATGAGATAATTCTCCTGTTTCCCTATCTCATATCTCGTATCTTACTATCTCAAGAAATTTGGAGGTAAATTTCCAATGGAATTCAAGAACACCATCATCACCCCCAAGACCGACTTCCCCATGAAGGCCGGTCTGCCCGCCCGGGAGCCCGGCATGCTCTCTCGCTGGGAAGAGCAGGATTTGTACAATGCCCTGCTGGAGAAGAACAAGGACCTGCCCCCCTTCGTCCTGCACGACGGCCCTCCTTTCTCCAACGGCTTCATCCACATGGGTCACGCACTGAACAAGACCCTGAAGGACTTCATCATCCGCAGCCATGCCATGATGGGCTACTATACCCCCTACGTCCCCGGCTGGGATAACCACGGCCTGCCCATCGAGCGTGCCATCGAAACCTCTAAGAAGAAGCTGAACAAGGATATGTCCGTGCCCGAGTTCCGCAATGCCTGCACCGACTTTGCCGAGGATTTCATCCAGAAGCAGATGGCTGGCTTCAAGCGCCTGGGTGTAGTGGGCGACTGGGAGAATCCCTACCGCACCATGGATAAGCACTTTGAGGCCCAGGAGGTCAAGGTCTTTGGTCGGATGTTCGACAAGGGCTACATCTACAAGGGCCTGAAGCCCGTGACCTGGTGCCCCTTCTGCGCCACGGCAGTTGCCGAGGCCGACATCGAGTACAAGGACGATCCTTGTACCTCCGTCTATGTCAAGTTCCCCATGCACGATGACCTGGGCAAGCTGGAAGGCTTCGACAAGAGCAAGATGTTCTTCGTCATTTGGACCACCACCATCTGGACTCTGCCCGGCAACATGGGCATCTGCCTCCATCCTCGTGACAGCTATGTACTGGTGAAGGCCGACAACGGCGAAACCTACATCATGGCCGAGGCTCTGATGGAAAAGACCATGAAAATGGGCGGCTTCGAGAACTATGAAGTTCTTGCCACCTACCCCGGCCAGTTCTTCGAGAATATGCTGGCAAAGCATCCCTTCCTGGACAAGACTTCCCGGCTGGTCAACGCTGAGTACGTCACCATGGACTCCGGTACCGGCTGTGTCCACACCGCTCCCGGCTTCGGTGCTGACGACTATCAGACCTGCATGCGCTACGGCATGGAGCTGGTCGTTCCTGTTGACGATTACGGCCGCCACACCGACTACGCAGGCAAATACGCCGGCATGAAGACGGAAGAATCCAATCCCATCATCAAGGCTGACATGCAGGAAAGCGGTATGCTGTTCGCTTCCGAGGAGATTATCCACTCCTATCCCCACCATGACCGTTGTAAGAAGCCCGTCATCTTCCGCGCCACCCCCCAGTGGTTCTGCTCTGTGGAATCCTTCAAGGATCAGGCTGTGGCGGCTATCGAGAACGTCCAGTGGTTCCCCGGCTGGGGCGGCGACCGGATGGTGAGCATGATTCGTGAGCGCGCCGACTGGTGTATCAGCCGTCAGCGTCGCTGGGGTCTGCCCATCCCAGTGTTCTACTGCGATGAGTGCGGCAAGCCCGTTTCCACCCCCGATTCCATCGACAAAATTTCCAAGCTGTTCGACGAGCACGGCTCCAACATCTGGTTTGAAAAGGATGCCATGGAGCTGGTTCCCGAAGGCTTTAGCTGCCCCCACTGTGGTGGCAAGCACTTTACCAAGGAAACCGACACTCTGGACTGCTGGTTCGACTCCGGCTCCACCCACTACGCCTCTCTGATGCACCGCACCCCCGAGCTGTGGCCTGCCGATGTGTATCTGGAAGGCGCTGACCAGTACCGTGGTTGGTTCCAGTCCAGCCTCCTGACCTCCGTCGGCGCTCTGGATCAGGGCGCACCCTTCAAGCAGGTTCTGACCCACGGCTGGGTCGTGGACGGCCAGGGTCGTGCCATGCACAAATCCCTGGGCAACGGCGTGGATCCTGCCGATCTGATTAAGGACTTCGGTGCCGACATCGTCCGTCTGTGGGCTGCCTCCTCCGACTATCACGCCGACGTACGCTGCTCCAAGGAGATTTTCAAGCAGATTGCCCAGAACTATCTGAAGTTCCGCAACACCGCCCGCTACTGCCTGGGCAACCTGGCTGACTTCGACCCCAACAAGGATATGGTCGCTCCCGAGAACATGGAGCAGTTGGACAAGTGGGCTCTGACCAAGCTGGGCGAGCTGGTCGCTGAGGTTCGCAGCGCTTACAACGGCTACGAATTCCATGTCATCACCCACGCCATCAATGACTTCTGCGTGGTGGAGCTGTCCAGCTTCTATCTGGACATTCTGAAGGATCGTCTGTACTGCGATGATGCCACCGGCAACCGCCGCCGTTCCGCGCAGACTGCCTTGTATCTGATTGTGGACGCCATGGCCAAGCTGTTCGCTCCCATCCTGGCCTTCACCTGCGACGAAATCTGGCAGTCTATGCCTCACCTGGATAGCGACGACAAGCGTAACATCCTGCTCAACCAGATGCCCGCCGACCTGTCCGCCTATGCGCTGGACGAGGCCGCTATGGAAAAGTGGGCCACCGTCATGAAGATGCGCCAGGATGTCAATGGTGTGCTGGAGAAGGCCCGTGCCGACAAGCGTATCGGCAAGGCGCTGGAGGCTCATGTGTCCCTGTCCGGCAGCCAGGAGCTGGTGGATGCCTGCGCCGGTCTGGATTTGGCTGAAATCTGCATCGTGTCCGCCTGCGCTTGGGAGAACGCTCCCGAGGGTGCTGAGGTCGCTCAGGGCATCAACTTCCCCGAGCTGACCGTTGGTGTGTCCGAGGCAAAGGGTGAGAAGTGCCCCCGCTGCTGGATGCACTCCGAAAGCGCAAACGCCGAGGGTCTATGCCCCCGCTGCGCCGCCGTCATTGCCAAGCTGGACGTGGAAATCTAACCTCCATTCGAATATTGTAAAAGGCACCAGCCCTTCG
>JBGVDR010000143.1:0-10821 GCA_045119455.1 Faecousia sp. | reverse complement strand
GCGCCCCCCCCCCCCGCCCCCCCCCCCCCCCCCGCCCCCCCCACGACTCGTAATATAAACAATCATTTCTCGAAATAATTTAATGGGATAACAATGACAAGACCCGGCGGGCTAGTGCCTGCCGGGTCAAATCTACTATTCCATAATGGTTCCGTCGGGGTGGAACAGGGGGAGTTTTTCCAGATAAATCAGGTCGTCCCGATCCTGGGCGTCGCCCTCGGCCAGAATTGCCATCTTGCCGCAGATGATGCCGCCGGCCTTCTCGACCAGGGCTACCAGAGCGTTCAGGCTCTCACCGGTGGAAATCACGTCGTCCACAATCAGAATCTTCTTGCCCCGCATTAGCTCGGCATCGGTGCCGTCCAAATACAGGTGCTGCTCCTTGGCGGTGGTGATGGAGCGCACATCCACCTCAAACAGGTCCCGCATGTACAACTTGGCACCCTTACGGGCCAGAATGTACCGGGCATCGCCAGCCTGACGAGCCATCTCGTGCGCCAGGGGAATGCCCTTGGCCTCGGCGGTGATGATGTAGTCGTACTCGGGGGCCCGCTTCAGCAGCTCTGCGGCGCAGGCCACGGTCAGCTCCGGATCACCGAAGATAACAAATCCTGCAATGGAAAGGTTATCGTTTACTCTGCAAATGGGGAGGTTTCTGCGCAAACCGGCAACGTTCATGGGGTAGAACATTTACACCGCTCCTTTTTTATTCATCATTGACTTAATCATACAGAAAATCAGGAAAAATGTCAAGACTGCAACTCCTTTCTATCCACGGAGGGCTTGGGCCGGATATCACCGGCGGCGGTCAGAGCCATCTTGGTCAGCATGGGACCGACCAGCTCGTAAATCAGAACAGAGAACAATACGATATTGCGAATGGTAGCGCCGACCGCACCAAATTCAGCGGCCACAGTAACAGACATGCCCAAGGCTACGCCGGCCTGGGGCAGGAGCGTAATGCCGAGGTACTTGCAAATGCTTTTTTCGCACTTCATCATCCGTGCGCTAAGGCTGGCGCCGGCAATCTTGCCGGCAGAGCGGGTCAAAATATATACAACTCCGATGCCGACTACGGCCAAATCGGCGAAAACTCTCAAATCAAGCTCAGCACCGGAAATCACAAAGAACAGAACGTACACAGGACCGGTCCAGCGCTCGGTCTTGTGCATGATTTCTTCGGAGAAATCGCACAAATTGCAGAAAACCGTGCCGCACATCATACATACCAGCAGGGAAGAGAAGCCGACATGCACATCGCAGGCGGTGAATTTCAGCTTGGACAAGCCGGCGCAGATGGCTACAAAGGCCACGGCCAGGCTTAGCCGCTTGGAATTGGAATTGAAATACTTTTCCACCAGACTGAATACCCAGCCCAGCAGTGCGCCCAGCAACAGGGAGCCGAAAATCTCAATCATGGGGTTGACCAAAACAGAAATCAAGCTCAGGTTGCCACCCAGGAAGGCCAGCGCTACACCCTTGGACACGGCGAAGACAACCAGACCCACAGCGTCGTCCAGCGCCACGATGGGCATGAGGATGTCGGTCAAAGGACCCTTGGCTTTGTACTGGTTGACAACCATCAGGGTTGCTGCAGGTGCGGTAGCCGTGGCGATGGCACCCAGAATCAGACAGGTGGAAACGGGCAGCTTCTCGGGTCCGAGAAGGAAATGCAGTCCGATCAGACCCAAATCCACCATGATGGTAGCAGCCAGGGCCTGGAACACGGCGATGACTGTGGCCTGGCGACCGATTTTACGCAATGCGCTGACTCGGAATTCGCTGCCGATGGAAAATGCGATAAAGCCCAGGGCTGCGTCGCACACAAGCCCCATGGATTCGACAAAGTGGAAATCAGAAAAGCCAAGACCCGGTACGCCCAGCTTACCCAGCACCAACGGACCGACCAACACACCAGCCACCAGGTAGCTGGTCACGTCGGGCAGATTCAGCCTGGAGGTCAACCGCGACAAAAGCAGGCCTGCGAACATGGCGATACCGATCGCCAAGAGAAATTCCACGAAAACCGCCTCTTTTCACTATTGTAAACGTTTACAAACATTATAGCATTTTTGCACAAGGATTCAATCCGTTTTTTGTACAAAAATTCAAGGATTTTATCCTATATTTGTAGCAAAAAAGAAAAAGTGCCGCCAATCAGGCAGCACTTTTCTTGCATGGGGATGAAAAGAAGAGAGGTAGAAAAGAGGATCTACGGAGGTGAAGGGCGACGGCTCACGGCTTCCGCCGCCCTTCGTAAGATAGCATAATCCATGCTTTTGAACGCCAAATGACACGAATTTTAACAAAATGAAACGAATTTATGAATAATTAGGGGGTTGTCAAAAAGAAATAATGTGGTATAATGTCCCTCGCAAATAAAGAAAAAGGAGAAAACCTATGATTGAATTTATCAAGAATTGGACTCTGGGCTTCGTAAGCAGCGCAGCGTACAAAATCGTTCCCTTTTTGGTAATTCTGATTGGTGGCACCATTATCATTAAGATTATTATGGGCGTTATCAATCGGCTATTGAACAAGTCTAGCATGGAGAAGGCGGCACACAGCCTGATCAAGTCTCTGGTTCGCAGCGTGATGTACGTCCTGTTGGGCCTGATGGCGGCATCCAGTCTGGGCTTCGATGTCACCGGCATCATTGCTCTGGCCAGCGTGCTGACCTTGGCGGTTTCCCTGTCTGTGCAGAATTTGCTGACCAATATCATCGGTGGATTCACGCTGCTGTACACCAAGCCCTTTGCCTCCGGCCACTTTGTGGAGATTGCTGGCGAGTCCGGCACAGTGGCTGAGATTGGCATGACCTACACCAAGCTTCGCACCGGTGACAACAAGCTGATTTACATCCCCAACAGCGCAGTGGTTTCTGCGGATATCGTGAATTACACCGTCACCGGCACCCGCCGGGTGGATGTGCCCATCTCCGCTTCCTATGATGACGATACCGACAAGGTTATCGCCGCTCTGTACGAGGCCGGCAAGGTGGAGGGAGCTCTGGCTGACCCCGCCCCCTTCGCCACGGTCACCAAGTATGGCGACCATGCGGTGGAGTATGTCCTGCGTGTGTGGTGTGCTACCGATGATTACTGGAGCGTGAACTTCGCCATCCATAAGAAAATTCGTGAAACCTTCGCAGCCAGCGGCATTTCCATGACCTACCCCCATCTGAACGTCCATCTGGATAAGTAAAACAGAGCGCCCACGGCATCGCCGTGGGCGCTTGCATTATATCAGCTGACCAAATACGCTCAGACTGCGGCGAATCATATCCTCGCTGACGCAGTAGCACACCCGGAAGTAGCCGGGGCAGCCGAAGCCGTCGCCGGGCACCACCAGCAAATCCTTCTGCTTGGCTTTTTCCGAGAAGGCCACCGCGTCGCCGCCGGGGGCTTTGACAAACAGATAGAATGCGCCATCGGGCTTGGCGGCTTCATAGCCCAGAGCCGTCAGACCGTCGTAAAGCAGTCGGCGGTTCCGGTCGTAGGCCTCCAAATCCGGGCGCAGTGTGGCGCACCGGGCGATGACCTTCTGCCACTGGCTGGGGGCGCAGACGTGACCCGCCTGGCGGGAGGCACCTGCCACAGCGGTGTAGAGCATGGCGGCATCCTGTGCCTGCTGGGGTACGTAGACATAGCCAATCCGCTCACCGGGCAGGGAGAGGGACTTGGAATAGGAGTAGCACACGATGGTGTTGGGGTAAATGGTGGGGATAAACGGCACTTCCACGCCGTATGCCAGTTCCCGGTAGGGCTCATCGGCTACGATGTAGATGGGGTGGCCGAACTGTGCGGACTTCTGCGTCAGAAGCTGTGCCAGTTCCTCCAGGGTCTGCCGGGTGTAAACGGTGCCGGCGGGGTTGTTGGGGGAGTTGAGGATGATGGCCACGGTGTTTTCCGTCAGCATGGACTCCACGGCATCCAGCTTAATCTGGAAATTGGGCACATCGGGGGGCACCACCTTGAAGGTAGCGCCGGTGCCTTCCACAAAGGGCTTATACTCGGGGAAGTAAGGAGCAACCGCCAGAATTTCCGCACCGGGCACTGCCAGCGCATTGAAAACCGCCACCAGCTCCGGCGCAGCGCCGCAGCCGATGAACAAATCCTCTGCCCGGACACCGGCATCGTAGCGCTGATTCAGGTCATCAGCGATGGCCTGTCGGGTTGCCAAATCGCCCACGGCGGAGGTATAGCCGTGTACCGCCAGGGAGGGGGTGTCGGCGAGAATCTGACGGATGGTCTCGTCCACCGCCGCAGGAGCGGGGATGGAGGGGTTGCCCAGGCTGTAATCGAAGACATTTTCCGCACCTACAATGGCGGCACGGGCCCGTCCGTATTCAAACAGGTCCCGGATGCAGGAGCGGTTGGAGCCCAAAAGATAGGCTTTTTCGTTAATCATGATGGAGTTCCTCCTTGTTATCGCTGGTAAAGCGGAATTTTGCTGTCATAGGGTTGGGGCTTGTAAGTAACGGAGCCGATGGGCTTGCCATCGATGCCAAATTGGGGCAGGTAGCCGAAGAGGTTTACATAACAATCCAAATCATCCCGTTCCTTTTCCATCTCCTCCATTACCGCCACAGTGGCGATGACGTCGTCGATGGCCCGGTGGGAGTTGACCACCTTGCCACCCAGCCCGTAAGCGTCAATGGCACTGCTGAGCCGGTGAGGGAAGCCGTGCCGATCTCGGTAGACTGTCAGCAGATCCAGCTTGTCTTTGCCTTTGAGGATGGTGGGGTCACCGTCCCGCAGGAGCATGTAGTACAGGAAACTCAGGTCAAAATGGGCGTTGTAAGCCAAAATCAGCACATTGCCCTGGAGCATTTCGGCAATGTCCCGGCAGATGCGAGCCTTGGGCAGACCCCGCTCCAGGATGTCCATATCCGTGATGCCGGTGAGCTCTTGAATCTTCTTGGGCACGAAGCCCCCGGGGCTCAGGGTCACCAGCTCGTCATACTGCTGTACCACGCCCTCCGGTTCCACCACCACGGCAGAAAATTCGATGATTTCGTCCCGGCTGAAGGCCAAACCGGTGGTTTCCGTGTCAATCAGCACCAGCCGATCGTATTTTGCAAATAATTTCTCGAAGGCCATCTTATTCCTCCTTCGCCAGGGCCAAGGCCCGGCGGAATTTGCTCTTTTTTTCGCTCCGCAGACCGTAGCGTTCGGCCAGTTCCCGGGCAAATGCCATAGCGGAATCCGGTTCGCCGGATTTCAGCTCCACCTCGATTTCGCACAAATCCTGCTCACGTTCCCCGCCGTAGAGTATGCCGCTGTCCAGCGCCAGTTCCAGCTGGGCACCTTGGTATTCCAAAAGCCCCGCCTGACGGGTAAACCTTGCGCCGCAAATAGGCTCCACCCCCAGGGCGGTGAGGCAAATCAGCTCCTTGGAAGCGCCTAGTTTACATAATATTGGGATGGCATCCTCGATATTGTCACACAGGCACTCCCATTCTCCCCGCCCTAAGCCGGCAACGGGGGTTTTGACGGTGCACACGGAGGCATCGTTTTCCATCCGCCGGCGCAGGGTGATGTGCCGGGCAGACAGGACGCCCTCCGGGGTGTCGTAATAGGTGGTCTGCATCCGAATCGTCCGGTATGCCAGCGGAAAGGCCTTTAAAATCTGCTCCTGCTGGGCAGGCGTTGCGGAGAATTTCAGCTCAAATTCAATGCCCATGGCACCAATCTCCTTTGGATAAGCTGACCCCATTATACACCCTGTAGACCCATCATGCAAGAAACTTTTGCATCCATCCGATTCCGACAGAAAAATTTCTTCTTTCGTGATAGGATTTCAGCAGAACCAATTAGAAAGGCGTGGTACTTATGATGATGTCCATCGGCAGCTATGTCCGAAGGGGGCAGCGATTGTTGCGGCGGTGGACCTCCGGCACCCGGCTGCGGCTGACGTTGCAGGCGGCGGGGTATTTTTTGGGCGGGTTGATTCTCAGCGCCGCAAGTCTGGGAAATCGACCGCTGCCGCTGGTGCTGGCGGCGCTGTGCGCCGGGCTTGCAAGCTGGCCCTGCATCCTGATTGCCCTGGGCGGTGCGGTGGGCTACAGCTATTTTTGGGCCAGCGCCGGGGCACAGGGGCTGGTGTGGATTGGGGCAGGGTTGGTCATCAGCCTGGCGCTGGGGGAACGGCGGCTCCATAAGAAAATGCCTCTGCTGATTCCCGCTCTGGCAGCGCTGGCGGTGTCCGCCACCGGCGTGCTGTTCCGACTGCGGGGCATGGAGGACGGAAGCTTTCTGATTTTCGGCCTGCGCATTCTGACGGCGGCCGGAGGCGCCTGGGTTTTTGCCTCGGCATTGGATCGGCGTGATCCGGTGATTGACTGGCTGACCTGCGGCATTGGTGTGCTGGCGTTGGCGCAGGTAGCGCCGGTGCCCTGGCTGGGGCTGGGGTTTGTGGCGGCAGGAGCACTGGGTGCGGCGGCTCCCTTCCCGGCGGCAGCGCTGGCAGGCATGGCGCTGGACTTGGCGCAAATTACATCTACCCCTATGGCGGCGGTGCTGTGCCTGTCCTTCCTGGTGCGGCTGATTCCCCACCAGAAGCGGTGGATAACCCATGTCGCCCCTATGGGAATGTACCTGCTCACCGGGATGCTCTGTGGCAATCTGGAGCTGGGTCCGGCCGTTGCGCTGGGCATCGGCGGCGTGGTGGGGCTGTTCCTGCCCGGGCAACCACCCATCGCCCACCGCCGGGGTGAAACCGGGCTGGCGCAGGTACGGCTGGAGATGACCTCCGGGGTGCTGGCAGAGGCGGAGCAGCTGCTGCTGGAATTCCAGGATTATCCCATCGACGAGCGGGCCCTGATTTCCAAGGCGGCGGATCGGGCCTGCGCCACCTGCCCCTGCCGTAATACCTGCCGGGAAATCACCAACGTCAGCTTTATCAGCCCCGCATTTTTACATCGCCCTTTGCTCAGCACGGAGGAGATGCCCTCGTCCTGCCGCAAGCCCGGGCGGCTGCTGCTGGAGCTGCGGCGCAGCCAGGATCAGTATCGATCCATCCGGGCGGATCGGGACCGCCAGCGGGAGTACCGCCAGGCGCTGATTCAGCAGTACCGCTTCCTGTCTGAGTATTTGCAGGAGCTGTCCGACAGCCTGCCCCGGCGGGGGGAGGAGCGGAAGCTCCGGTTCGATGTGACGGTGGCCTGCCGCACGGCAGGGCTGGAAAGCGCCAACGGAGACCGATGCCTGTGGTTTTCCGGCACCGAGGGGCGGTACTACGTTTTGCTGTGTGATGGCATGGGTACCGGCACGGGGGCGGCGGAGGAGGGGCGGATTGCCGCCGGCATCCTCCAGCGTTTGCTCAGCGCCGGCTATCCGGCGGAGTATGCCCTGCGGACGCTGAACAGCCTTTGTACCCTCCGGGGGCGGGCGGGAGCTGTGACGGTGGATTTGGCGCAGATTGACCTGCAAACAGGCAAGGCCATGCTGTATAAATGGGGTGCGGCACCATCGTACCTGCTCTTTGGAGCGGGAGCGGAAAAAATCGGGACAGCCGGAGCACCTCCCGGGCTGGCGGTGACCGGCACCCGGGAAACGGTGGACAGGCTGTCCCTGCGTCGGGGAGAGACGCTAATCCTGCTCAGCGACGGCGTGGATGGAGAGGCGGCCATGCGTCGGGCGCAGGATTTGACCGACGAGAAGCCCGGAGAGATGGCTTCCCGCGTCCTGCAGTACGGCAGGGGGAACGGCTGTGACGATGCCACGGCGGCGGTAATCCGGCTGAGCCCCCTGACCTTGTCAACATAATATCACCGCAGGCTGAAAAAATCTGTCGAAACACAAGATGTAGGATGAAATTATGTTGAAATACTACTATATTTAGTGAATTTTCCAAAACCACGTCATTGCGAGAGCGCTTGCACCCGCGATAATGACAAAAAAGAAAAGCGGACGACCATGGTCGCCCGCTTTTCGTGCGTTTTAAGGGTTCAGATAGCTTAATTTACGGAACATATCCATATCGGTCCGATTGATGGTCAGCGGACTGATGGAAATGTAGCCGGAAGTAATCGCATCAGTGTCCAGAGTCAAATCGCCGGAGGGTACAAAAACCCACCGTCCCTGGGGCTGAATCATCTGATTCTCCAGCTTGCGGAAATTGTCGGAGTAGAAGGGACCGCCTTGGTGGGTGATGCGGATTTCCCCGGCCTCCGGGGGAATGTTTACGTTGTAGAGCATGTGCTTACCCATCAAATCATTGCGGACGAAAAACTCGTGCACCCGATCCAGGTGCTCGATGCCATGCTCATAGTAGTCCGGCGAGGTGGACAGGGCGATGCCGGGTACCCCCTGGGCAACCGCCTCGAAAATCGCCGCACAGGTGCCGGAGTACATGATGTCCTTGCCCACGTTGAAGCCCTTGTTGATGCCGGAAATCACCAAATCCGGCTTATAGCCGTCGCCCATGATGGCGTAGCGTACGCAGTCAGCGGGGGTGGAGTCCACGGTGTGGACAATGCACCCAGGTTCCAGCTCCACGGTGGTCACCTCGAAGGGCTTGCGGATTTCGATGCCGTGGCTCTTGGCGCTCTGCTCCACTTTGGGAACATACACCTCAACCTCGCCCAGCTTCCGGCACCACCGAATCAGAGGCAGCAGCAGGCCGGCGCTGACGGAGTCATCGTTGGTAATCAGAATTTTCATAGCCATCCCTCATTGTTCAGCTTGTACTGCCGTACGTGCTCGTCAGCGTCCCGGAGCAGGGAGTGAACCTCCTCCATGGAGTACACGGTGGCGCCGCTGGCGCAGGCATGACCGCCGCCCCGGTACTTCTCGGCAATGGAATTGATGTGCACGAATCGGGAACGCAGACGCACCCGGATGGAGCCCTCGGGATCATCGTTTTCGATGAAGACCATCCAGCAGATGCAGCCCCGGATGGAGTCCAGATTGCCCACACAGGCGCTGGCCTGCTCCTGGGTCAGGTTAAATTCCTTCTGCATGGCCTTGTCCACAATCAGATAAGCCACGCCGTTTTCGGTAATCTGCATCCGGCGGTAGACCTCTGCCTTGAATTTCAGATACTCAAAGGCCTCCAGATACAGCCGGGCGAAGAGGGTTTCGGTGTCCACACCCACGTCCAGCAATGTGGCGGCGCAGCGCATGGTGCGTCCGCCCACACCCTCGTACTTGAACCGACCGGAGTCGGTGACCATGCCGGTGTAGAGGTAGGTGGCGGCTTCGGAGTCGATTTTTAGCTCGTGGCGGAAGGTTTCGTAGAAATCCACCACCATTTCGCAGGCGCTGGAGCGGTCTTCTTCCACCCACATCAGCTCGCCGTAGTTTTCCAGGGGGATGTGGTGGTCGATTTTAATCAGTTCCTTGCACAGCTTGTACTTCTTATTGGAAATCCGGGCTTCGGAGGCAGTGTCCAGCACGATGCCCAGAGCGGTGGTGTACAGTTCATCTTCAACGGGCTCGTCCTCGGGACCCATGAAGGCCAGATAAGCTGCGGTTTCCGCATCAATCAGCAGGATTTCCTTCTCGGGGAAGGTCAGCTGCAGAATCCGCTTGAAGCCCTTGGTGGCGCCCACGCAGTCGCCGTCGTTGCGGACGTGGCGAAAAATCATGATGCGGTCGTATTCTTTGATTTTGTTCAGAATTTGCTGTTTTACTTCAAAATTCATATTATTCTCCTCTTAAAATCTCTAAATCCAGGAGCATTTCCATGGCGGCCTTCCGGTCGGGCACGGTGGCGCCACTGGCCTTGGCATGACCGCCACCGCCGTATTTCACGGCGATGGGATTGATGTTGTACTTGTTGGAGCGCAGCTCGCAGATGACACCGTTTTCTGTTTCGGTGAAGTTCACCCAGATGTCCACACCCTTGATATCCGCCATGGTATTGACCATGCCCCGGGACACGGCAAACAGGTCTGCCTGCAACTCCTGGAATTCCTCCCGGGTGGTATAAATGTAAGCCACGCCGCCGTCGGAAATCTGAATTTTCAGAACGAATTTGGATTTCAGTACCTTGCTGGACAGGTCGTCGGCATAAAGGTCCCGGAACAGCTCATTGGTGTCGAAGCCCACCTCCATGAGCTTGGAGGCTAGGGCGAAGGTCCGGGCGGTGGTGCCGTCGTAGCGGAACCGGCCGGAGTCGGTTACCATGCCGGTGTACAGGGATTTGGCCGCCAGGGAGTTGATTTTCAGCCCGCTCTCCACGGCGAAGGCGGCAATCATGCCGCAGCAGCTCTCGAAACTGGTGTCCACCACCTCAATTTCTGCAAATTGCTCGCAGAAAATGTGATGATCGATCCGCACCCGCTGAGCCGCCAGGGAATAGCGCTCGTCGCTGACCATCTTGGCAGAACCGCAGTCGAGAATCATGGCCAAGGCACCTTCGTAAGCCTCGTCGGGGATGCTATCCATCTGGGCACCCTCCATGAAGCCGAAGAACCGGGGTTCATCGCCTACGATGTACACGGTTTTCTCCGGGAAATTCTCCTGAATCAGGGCCTTCAGACCAATCTGACTGCCCATGGCATCGCCATCGGGGCGTCCGTGGCGGTGAATGATAATGCGGTTGAAAACTTGTACCGCTTGGAATACTTGTTCAAACATAGCCCACACTCCTAAAATTTTAACCATTATACCATATTTCAGCCGGATTTGCAATGCTGTTTTATTCATTTTGCAACATCTGCCAAGAAATGTGTTACTTCGGCAAATGATTGTTTATATTACGAGTCGTGGGGGGGGCGGGGGGGGGGGGGGGGGGGGGGGGGGGGGGGGGGGGGGGGGGGGGGGGGGGGGGGGGGGGGGGGGGGGGGGGGGGGGGGGGGGGGGGGGGGGGGGG
>JBGVDR010000142.1:0-11005 GCA_045119455.1 Faecousia sp. | reverse complement strand
CACATTTAGCCTTGGAAATTATTCACTATAGCCGAAGTTACGTACGAGGAAATCACTGTCGCGCCAGTTTTCCTTTACCTTGACCCATGTTGTAAGGAACACCTTCGTGCCCATAAAGCGCTCACAATCCTCGCGCGCCATAGAAGAAATCTTCTTTAGCATATCGCCGTGTTTGCCGATGATTATTCCCTTATGGCTTGCTTTTTCACAATAAATGGTTGCATCGATATCAATAATTCCGTTGTCGCGCTCTGTGAACTTGGTGATCTCAACAGCTGTACCATGAGGCACTTCGCGTTCCAATGTCCACAGCAGCTTTTCGCGGATAATTTCTGCCATTACCTGACGCTCGGGCTGATCAGTTGTGATATCGTCCGGAAAAAGAAACGGACTCTCAACAGCATATTTATTGCACTCATCCAGCAACAGCTTAACGCCGTCACCGTTTTTCGCGCAAATAGGAATAATGGCATCAAATGAGGCCGCCTTGGAATACAAGGCAATGATCTCAAGCAGCTTCTCCTTCTCAACGGTGTCAATCTTGTTGATCGCCAGAACCATCGGACAACGGCTGGCCTTCAGCTGTTCGATCAACGCCTCTTCCTGAGGGCCAATCGACGCAATCGGTTCCACAAGCAAAATTGTCAGATCCACATCCGCTATAGATTCGCGTGTGACATTCACCATATAATTGCCCAGCTTGGTTCTGGGCTTGTGAAAGCCTGGCGTGTCCACAAAAACATATTGGACATCTTCTTTAGTTACAATGCCGCAAATCCGGTTACGGGTCGTCTGAGGCTTGTTAGAGACAATGGCAATCTTTTCACCAACTAAATAATTCAATAAGGTAGACTTGCCAACATTGGGCCGTCCGGCAATGGTAATCATAGCGGTTTTGGTAGACACAGTATTCTCTCCTTTATTATCTTTAGAAGCAAGCCGAAGGCAAATGCTTATAATCGTCTGCATCAACGGTTTCAGCAATCATTACTGCAGGTTCCTCATCGGCAGAAATTACCTTCTTGTTGAGCCATTCAATAAATGCATCTGTACGATAGCAAGGATATTTATTGCCTTTGGAATCATTTACCCAATACTTATGTTTTACGCTATCATTGTAAATCCATTTCAAGAACCGCCGGCGGTAGAGTTCCAGATTATCCACAACAGATTGGGGAACTTCCACTAAATCGGCAGTATCACAAATCACAAGAATCTGCATAGGCTTATCCTCTGCTCATGCCGGGAATGGTGGCGGCGATGGCCTCCTCCCGGGCGCGCATCTGTGCTTTCTGAGGGCCTTCGTCCAGGTGGTCATAGCCCAGCAGATGGAGCATGGAATGAATGGTAAGATACCCCACTTCACGCTTCTCGCTGTGGCCGAACTCCTTAGCCTGTGCCGCGGCACGCTGAAGGCTAATGCACATATCCCCCAAGGGGCAAAGGCCCGTTTCCGGATCTAAGTACTCGGACCAGTCCGCCGGAGGTGAGCCCGCCTCCAGCTGGAACATGGGGAAGCTCAGTACATCCGTGGGCTTGTCGATGTTGCGACTGGCGAGATTGATGGCATGGATGCCCTTGTCGTTGGTGACCAGCACATTGATTTCGCAGGGGGCGGTAACCTTTTCGGCTACCAGAGTTGCTTCGATGCACTTGCGTATGATAGAGCCGATAATGGTCTTTTTTAGACCATATCCGTCAAAAGTCATATTAATCTTAACGTTTTTCATATTAATTCTTCCTCTGATAGTGATTGTGAGCCGGCTTTTTCTCTTCCGGCTTTTTGGAAGCTCGCTCGTAGGCATTGATAATCTCCTGTACCAGCGCATGGCGCACCACGTCAGCGGAGGTCAGCTTGCAAATGGCAATATCCTTCACGCCCTCCAGAACCCGAATGGCATCCTTTAAACCGGAAGTTTTATCGTCTGGAAGGTCAATCTGGGTCACGTCACCGGTGATGACAATTTTGGATCCAAAACCAAGTCGGGTCAAAAACATTTTCATCTGCTCCTTGGTGGTGTTCTGAGCTTCGTCCAGAATGATGAAGCTGTCATCCAGCGTCCGACCACGCATATAGGCCAGGGGCGCCACCTCGATCGAGCCACGCTCCTGATACTTTTGGAAGGTTTCGGCGCCCAGCATATCATACAGCGCATCGTACAGGGGGCGCAGGTAGGGATCAACCTTATTCTGCAAATCGCCGGGCAGGAAACCAAGGCGCTCTCCTGCCTCCACCGCAGGTCTGGTCAGAATAATGCGATTCACTGTCCGTTCCCGGAAAGCTGCTACTGCCGCAGCCACGGCAAGATATGTCTTACCTGTACCCGCCGGGCCAACACCAATGGTCACCGTATTTTTCTGGATAGCCTTCATATAGGTCTGCTGACCCACGGTCTTTGCCTTAATGGGCTTACCCTTGGCGGTAATGCAGACAACGTCCTTAGCCATCTGGGCGACCTGGGCGTCGTTACCCTCCCGAACCAGGGTAATCAAATACCGAACCCGCTGTTCGTCAATGGTCTCCCCTTTCGCGGCCAGGGAAAGCAATCCTTCCAGCGCACGAACCGCTTTGTCAACAGCTTCTTCATCGCCACAGACCTTGAGTTCTGTGCCTCGGTTCACGATAGAAACCGCCAATTCCTCTTCAATCCGCCGAATGTTCTCATCGAAGGATCCAAAAACCGAAATCAAATCCTCCACCCGCTCGGCGCTAACCGTACGTTCCACTGTTTTCATAATTTCCTGTAATCTCCTCCGGTCTGACACGTCCTATCATTTCGTAGCAGGAATACCTGCCGTTCAAATAGTACAGACCGTCTATTTTAGATATGGTTTCATAATGATGTTCCACCCGGCCGGCCACCATCTGCTGAGCAAGCTGTCGCTGGACAAAGGTGCTGAGGGATTGCTTGGCTTCAGACTCCTCCATAGGTGAAGACCGGTAATCCGTTTTCGTCCATCGCTCAACCGTTAGCGCAATAGGGAGTCGAAAGCCGCCGGGTAAAGTCAGATAATATTCCGTATACATTTTACCACAAGTGCCATCCAAAATTCCACTACCTTTGTAAAAATTTATGCGCTTTTTTCCGATTATCAGTCCATATTTTTTCGTCAAATCGCTTTCAGCTATCTTTTCCTGCCAGTTTTCCGGAATAGCGGCGGATAAACATCGGTATGTTTCGGCAAAAACCTCACCCTGAGCTTGTTCTGCCCGAATTACCAGTCCTAAATCTGTGTAGCCAGAAATTAAAACCTGTCCCTTTTTCACGCTGTCCCCGGGCTTACATAGCGGACTGCCGCTGATGATGGTCATCTCCCGAATTACGCCGTCCTGTTCCGCAACAATACTGCTGACGGGGTTAACAGGTTCACTCTTCGGTAAATCCGTTCGCTCCCGTACCGAAATCACTGCCCGACAGCCTATGGTGTTCACCCCTGCCCATTGTAGCTCCGGGATGGACTGCATCAACTGGTTTTTTAGTTTTTCACTTCGCAGGGTACTTCGTTTTGTTCCAAAATCCAATCCAAAGCCGGCAGCTCGCTCTAAAATCTGTCGCTCCGGGATTACAGCATTACCTTCCACCTCTACAAACAGCACACGGGTGGGTAAAAATAGCGTTAGCCAGAGAATCAGAATCATTCCCCCCAGCAGAACCGGTCGATGCAGAAAACGTCTCGCAGTAAAATAAAAGCCCTTCCAACTGACGCTTTGTACCTGCTCTCCCCTGCGAGTCATCAGCTTTTTCAAAGCCCTGTAATCCTGCCGGCGAACGGAGAATCGAATGGTCAAATCATCCACCGGCTCTGCCCGGTACAGTGTGATGCCTGCGTCATTGATGACCCGAATCCCCTGTGCCACATTTGCGGAGGTATATTCCAGCCGTACCATGCTGCCGCCCCATAAGTCCATCTTGTTACCTCCTCAGAAGATTCACGGAGAAAATCTGACCGGTAATCACCAGCTGCTCCGCACTCATGCAGGTCAATTCTAAATCCAGTCCATTGATACAGATGCAACCAAATCGTACCTGAATGACTATTTTCTCCCGCCCGTATTCCGTCACGCCCTGATGATGCTCTACCAAAATTCGCCTTTCGCCGAACAACTCCAACAGTGGCTGTCCGGGGAGCGCTTCCCCTTGAAGATTTGCCTGCTGAGCAAGCCGTTCAATCCATCCCCGCCGCGCCATTGCAACCCCCTCCTTTTGATCTATATTATGATGGCAATGGGATGAATTTCACCACAGGTGCATAAGTTCTTCCGAGGTGGTCCACAATGAAGGCTCTATTGAAAATATTAATCCCAGCCGGTGCTGCCGTGGCTCTGATTCTCGACAGCTCCGCTGCCTGTTCCGGCGCAGCTGAAGGGGTGCAGCTATGCCTGCGGATGGTGGTGCCGGCCCTGTTTCCCTTTTTGTATCTATCTTTAGTCATCAGCACCGGTCTAAATTTTTTCCGACTGCGTATATTTGACCCCGTCGCAAGACTGTGCAGGATTCCACCGGGCTCCGGCGAACTGTTGATGCTGGGATTTCTGGGTGGGTATCCATCAGGAGCCCAATGCGTTAGCTTAGCCCATGAAAAGGGGCATCTTTCTTCGGATGCAGCACGCAGAATGCTGGTTATTTGCAGTAATTGCGGTCCGGCTTTTATTTTTGGGCTGTTAGGTCCCAGTTTTGCCGATTCCGGTATGGGGTGGAAAATTTGGCTGGTTTGTATCTTGGGCGCCGTAATCACAGGCACTCTTCTACCCGGCGGCGGAGGAAGTTTGCGAATTGATTCTTCTTCGGAAAGCGAAGGAGCGGTAAGGCTTATGGACAGAGCAATTCGTTCCATGGCAAGAATCTGTGCCTGGATTATTATCTTTCGTGTTGTGATGAGCTTTGCGGACAGATGGTTTTTATGGAGATTCCAGGGCTGGATGCAGGTGCTGATTTGTGGTTTGACAGAACTCACCAACGGCTGTATAAATCTGGGACGGATTGCTGATGACGGGCTACGCTTTGTACTCAGCTGTGGTATGTTAAGTTTTGGAGGACTTTGCGTAACCATGCAGACACTTTCTGTAATCCATCCGGATTTGGACAGGAGGCTATATTTCCCGGGAAAGGTGCTGCACGGGTGCATCAGCACAGCATTATCCTGTATATTCTTCCCTGTTTATTGGAAAATCGGGGTAATATCTCTTTCCTTTGCTATACTGCTGGTGGTTTACCTGGGGAAAATCGTAAAAAGCAGTAGATTTTCGCAAAAGATTGGTGTATAATAGCTACACTATGAATGAGAGGTATCCGCCATGCTGTTCCGAAAAAAGATTCAGCGCTCCTGCCAATACTGTGCCAACGGCACCATGCTTGACGAGAATCAATTTCTTTGCTCCCGCCGAGGAATGGTGTTCGCCACCGAGGGATGTCGGAAGTTCCGCTATGATCCGTGCAAGCGTATCCCCTCCAAGCCCAAAGCGCTGGATTTCCGGAAATACGACGAACACGACTTTTCCCTGTAAAAAACCGCTCCAATCGGAGCGGTTTTTTTATTCAGAAATCATGTTCAAGAATTCATCCTCAGACAAAATGGGGATGCCCAATTCCCGAGCTTTACGTTCCTTGGAGCCGGCATTTTCGCCAACCACGACATAGTTCGTCTTTTTCGACACAGAGCCAGCGGCCTTGCCCCCAAAAAACTCGATGCGTTCCGTAGCCTCATCCCGGGTGAATTTGGTCAGTGCACCGGTGAGTACAAAGGTCATACCAGCAAATCGAGTATCCGTGACCACCCGTTTATTTTCGAAATTCACCCCAGCCTGACGCAGACGCTCAATCATGTGCAGCGACTGTTTCTGATGGAACCAATCAGAGATATAGTCCGCAGTAACAGCGCCCACATCGCTGACTTGGGTCAGCTCCTCCACGCTCGCATTCATCAAGTTGTCCATAGATCCAAAATTAGATGCCAGAACTTTGCCGGTCTTTGCACCCACGTGGCGAATGCCCAGGGCGTAAATCAGTCTGCTCAAGTCTTGCTGTTTCGAATTTTCAATGGCGGAAAGAAGCTTTTTAGCAGCAGTTTCTCCGGATTTCCATAGACTTTTCAGCTCTTCAAGCTGCAGATAATAAATATCTGCCGGAGATTTGATGTATCCCTTTTCAATCAACGCATCCACAATGGCGGCACCCAGCCCCTCAATATCCATTGCATCCCGACTAACAAAATGAGAGATATTCCGACTCAGCTGGGCGGGGCATTCAGCGCCGGTACAGCGCAAGAAGGCACCGTCCTCATCCTTTACCGTGGCAGCGCCACAAATGGGGCAGCTGGTGGGCAAAATATACGGCTCCGCTCCGGTGGGGCGTTTGGAAATGTCCACTTCCAGAATTTCAGGAATAATTTCGCCGGCCTTACGAATCAGTACTGTGTCGCCGATGCGGATGTCCCGGTCTGTGATGAAGTCCTGATTATGGAGGGTTGCATTGGTCACCGTGGTACCTGCCAGCCGGACCGGGCGAACCACGGCTTTCGGAGTCAAAACACCGGTGCGACCAACCTGAACCACAATATCTTCAACCACGGTGGGCTTGATTTCCGGTGGGTATTTATAAGCAGCTGCCCAACGGGGAAATTTGGCGGTGGCGCCCAGACGATCCCGCAGGGAAAGCTGATTAACCTTAATAACGGCACCATCAATATCGCAGGGAAGCTCTCCCCTATTTTCGTTAATTACCAGGACTTGTTCTGCGACCAGATGGGCGGGCAAGGTGCTGAAAGGAATGACTTTGAACCGGAGATTCCGCAAGAACTCCAAAGACTCCCGGTGGGTGGAAAAGGTCACATTCTCGGCAAGCTGAACATTGAAAATGTAAATATCCAGCCCCCGCTCGGCGGCGATTTTGGGGTCCAACTGACGCAGTGAACCGGCAGCGGCATTTCTGGGGTTGGCAAACAGCGGCTTGCCCATCGCTTCCTGCCGGGCATTAAGAGCCTCAAAACTTTTCTTGGGCATGAACACCTCACCGCGAACGATGAGTCTGGACGGAGCGTTTTCGATAGTCATAGGAATAGAGCGAATGGTTTTTAAGTTAGTCGTCACATCTTCGCCGACATTTCCATCGCCCCGGGTAGCACCACGTACGAACCGCCCGTCCACATATTCGAGCGCTACGGACAATCCATCAATTTTAGGTTCCACAGAAAACAGCGCATCGGGGCTGACTTCCCCTATTTTCGCAAGAAAGTCCTCCAATTCTTCTACAGAGAACACATCCTGCAGACTCATCAGCGGAACCGGATGCTCTACCTTTTCGAACTGACTTAGCGCTTCGCCGCCAACCCGCTGGGTAGGTGAATCCGGCAGCATGAGCTCCGGATTGGATGCTTCCAATTCCTCCAGCTCCCGCAGAAGTCGATCGTACTCAAAATCCGGCATGGTGGGATTATCCTGCACATAATATTGATAGTTCGCTTGACTGAGCAACTCAGTAAGCTCCTGAATCCTTTGTTTCGGGTCCATATAAACCTCCGGTTTGGAAAAATGTATCTGGCACGTCGCCAACTATGATGGTTTCCGCCACCACAACCTCACTGGCGACCTGGAATCGTTCGGTCTGCCCCAGTACCAGAACCGTCACATCCACCAGGACCGACATGGTTATCTGATGTAAGGTCTGGTTGATGCCAGCATGGGAGAACTTGCTTTGAAAACTGGCATCGGAATTGCGGATGGAAATAATTTGAACAGGAATCTGGGGTCCCCGGCCGGACAGAAATTCCGGCAGGAATAAACTGCCCAGAGGTATTCCCAAATCCGACGAATCCAACGCAAGGATTTCGTCGTTGATGATATTTAACGTATCAGTTTTTAGGCGGTTTACCTCACTCATATTAGTGCGGAGCGCAGTAATTCGCCCGGTTAAATCTTTTTCAAAATAAACGATTCGGTCGTAATGAATATCGCCATTTTCAATCTGATGATCAATCGCATCATTGATTAAATCCGAAGTGGCGTTCATAATCTGGGTGTGGGAAAGCTCCCGAATGGGGTCGTTATATTTCCAACGGAATAGCATTACCCCTGCAACGGAGATAGTGGCAATCAGTACCCCCCAGCGCAGTAATTTGCGTCCCAAATGTGCCATAATACGCCCCCTTTGGAATAGTCCTCTGGGGAGTATATGTGGCAAAAGTAGAAATATTACACCTTTTTCATGTGCACGGAAGCGGTTTTGGCCATAAGCTTTTTGGTACCGATTTGGTCAAAGGCAATCTCCAAAAGTGCATCTCCGCCCATTTTCAGCACAGACAGTACCATGCCGCGACCGAAGGCCTTGTGCTCCACAATGTCGCCCTTGTTCAGCTCCAAGGACACAGCAGGCTTGCTTTCGGCAGTCTGCGTAGGCGGAATCTGGCGATAATTAGGCTGAGCCGGGCGATAGTCAGACCGGGGTATCGATTGACCCACTACCCGGTAACCGCCCTTTCGCACCACGTCTTGCTCCGGTACCTCTTTCAGGAACCGGGATGGAAGCGCCGCATTGGTGCGCCCGTATAGCATTCTCTGCCGGGCATAGCTAATGGTCAGGGTTTGCTTGGCGCGGGTGATGGCCACATAGCAAAGCCGCCGCTCCTCCTCCATCTCTTCGTGATCACCGATGGCTCGAAGTCCTGGGAACAAACCATCTTCAAAGCCAACCAGGAAAACATGAGGGAATTCCAGACCTTTTGCCGAGTGCATGGTCATCATAACGACTGCATCGTCACTTTCGTTATACTGTTCGATATCGGTGTACAGAGAAACTTCCTCCAGAAAGCCAGCCAAGGTGGGCTCTTCGCTGTTTTCGATGTAGGAACGGATGCTGGAATGAAGCTCCCGAATGTTTTCAAGCCGACCAATATTCTCCTCCGTGGGTTTGGCCTGTAGCATGTCCACATAGCCGGTACGAACCATGACCTGCTCGTAAAATTCGGTCAGATTCATACCATCATCCAACAACTGCGCTAATTCCTCAATCAGAACCGTGAACTGCATCAGCTTACCTGCAGCCTTTTCCATCGGACCATAGGAATAAGGGTCGGAAACCACGCTATACAGTGGAATATTCGCCGCTTCGCTAAGTCGCTCTGCTGTTTCGATTGTCTTTGCACCCAATCCCCGGGGAGGATTATTGATGATGCGCTTCAGGCGCAAATCGTCCGACCGGTTATTGATGACACACAGATACGCAAGCATATCCTTAATTTCCGCCCGGTCAAAGAACCGGGTGCCACCGATGATGCGATACGGAATACCATTGCGCTTCAGAGCATATTCCAAGGCATTGGACTGGGCATTGGTGCGGTACAAAATCGCATGATCCATGAGTCCTTTGCCTTTGGAGCGGGTCATAATTTGCCCTGCGACAAAATTTGCTTCCGCATCCTGATCTGCGGCCTCAAAGACAACAACCTTTTCGCCGGTGGCATTGGCGGTCCATAGCCGCTTACCTTTCCGCCCCAGATTGTGGGCAATTACAGCGTTTGCCACGTTCAAAATGGACTGGGTGGAGCGATAATTCTGCTCCAAGCGGATGGTACGGCTGCCCCGGTACTGCTTTTCAAAGTTCAAAATATTCTCAATCGTGGCGCCACGAAACCGATAAATACTCTGATCATCGTCGCCCACAACGCAAATGTTTTCGTGACCGCCTGCCAGCAGACTGGTCAGCAGATACTGCATGTGGTTGGTATCTTGGTACTCATCCACCAAAACGTAGCGAAATTTCCGTTGATAATATAGACGCAGATCCTCGTTCTCCTGCAACAGCTTCACCGTCAGATTGATGATGTCGTCAAAATCCAAGGCGTTGTTATCCCGAAGACGCTGCTGATAGGTCTTGTAAATTCGAGCAATGTGTAGAGCCCGCAGGTCATTGACCGCCTCAGCTCGCTGAAGCATCCGCTCCGGAGTGGTCATCGCATCCTTCTCCCGGCTGATGGCTGCAAGAACATAACGGGGCGGGAAGGTTTTGTCATCCAGCCCGGCATCCTTAATCAAATCCTTGATGATACGCTCGGAATCCGTGGCATCATAGATGGTAAAATGAGAAGTATACCCCAGTCGGTCAATATTACGTCGCAGGATGCGACAACAGGCGGAGTGGAAGGTCATGGCCCAAACGTCCTGAACGCCCTCCCCCAGCATCCGTTCCAGGCGCTCTTTCAATTCGTTGGCGGCCTTGTTTGTGAAGGTAATGGCAATAATGCTCCAAGGAGCCGCTGGCTCAACGGCACACAGATAATCCGCCCGATTGCGGTCGTATTCCGTCAAAGGCTCCTGTAAGCCCTCCAAAAACAGCACATCCTCCTCTGTCACCGTGTCGGGAATCAGATTGGAGTCACTGCCGGAGCCGAATCGAATCAGATTGGCAATTCGGTTGATAAGAACTGTGGTTTTGCCACTGCCGGCGCCGGCCAAAAGCAGCAAAGGCCCCTCGGTGGTAAGCACAGCTTCCTGCTGCATGGGGTTCAGCTGGGAAAATTGAGTGGCAATATAGCGCCGCCGGGCGGCGAGGAAACGCTCGTCAAGTGTAGTGGTCATCGGTTGCACCCATCCTTTTTAATGGTTCCATTTTACCGCATTATTCGCAAAAGGTAAAGTGTTATTTCCACGAAAAAAGCCCCCAGCCAAGCTTGAACTGCACCCCATTTGTTAGACAAGTATGATATAATACTTGTACTAAGAAATGGGGTGTTTTTCTATGCCTAAAGGCGTACCAAACAAGCGATACACAGGCGAGTTTAAGCAGATGGTTGTAGAAACCATGATGCGGGAAAAACTCAGTTATCGAGAAGCAGCCAGGCAGTTTGACGTACCGGATCACAAGGATGTGGCTAAATGGGAACGGTACTATCTAATGGATGGACCAGAAGGACTGTACATTGAACGCCGTGGCCGCAGCAGTAAGGGCCGTCCTCAGCAGTTTCCCAAGGAAGTTGAGGAAGATTTGTTGAAAGAGGTTCAGCGGCTGAGAGC
>JBGVDR010000141.1:0-1550 GCA_045119455.1 Faecousia sp. | reverse complement strand
AAACTGGCGCTGATTCTCTGTTTTCATGCCACCCACAGCACGGTTTTTAACATCCCGCAGCATTTCCATATAATCGGCAAAGCGGGATTGAGTTTTCTGCACCGTGTCTTTTTCCGACTCCGGCCATATGCCGCGCCAGCGATTAAAATCACGGTGAAGGTCAAACCCGTAACGCAACATACTTTTAGACTCGGCCTCAGCCTGCTTAGCGGCTTTCTGTTCGGGAGTCTGCTCTTTGCGTATCTGTTTGCTTTCTGTTTGCTTATCGGTTTGCTGTTTGCTTTCTGTTTGCTCTTTGTTTATTTGTGGCTCATTTTCACTTTTTATTTTTGGTTTTTGCGGAACTTCCGCAATTTTTCCATTTAATTTGCTGTTTTTTGCACGCTCGCGCTCCGCATTAAGTCCGCGGATTGCAGCTTTAAGGCTTTTACCCTTTGAGCGTTTACCGCCCAGCCCGGCAACCACGCGGCCGTTATCGTCAACTTTAACGTGTATGCCCTTGCGGCCGCCTTTGCCCTCCGCATTGGCTTTCTTTGCCCCTATAGTGATCCAGCCGCCCTTGATCTGTGCATCCTGGGCCATTGTGCGCTTTAATCCGCGTATAAACATAAGCCCCGCTCTAAAAGCGGCGGCGGCCCTTATTGCCTGCTGTGCGTTCATTCTAACCTCCTGCGCTCCGCGTTATGGTCGTATCGCCGGCCTCTGCGGCGCCCTTTGTAATCTTATAATTTACACTGTTTAGCATTGTTCCGGTGCGCACAAGCGCCTGAGCCCTGGAACTTCCGCCGGTTGCATCGGTCCGGTGGCCCGCAGCACTTGCGGCTAAAAGCTGCATAGTTAACGGCGCCCTGGTTTTAAATCTTTCATCCGGCGTGCCATTGCTTGCGATTGTTGTCTGCAGGTCCTTTTTGATCATGGATCCGACTGCATTTAAAACGCGCTCATTGTCCTGCTGGCCGTGAGCGTTACGGATATTATCGGCTATGAACTTATCCCATTTATTGCGGTATGCTCTGGAGGTGGCCCCGAACATAGGGCGCGGTGGCAGTATAAGCATAGATCCCGGCATCGGGGCATTATCCCCCAGGATCCCGCGGAAATAGGCGGACTGTTTCCTGGTTACATATTGAACCCAGCCGCGCTCCAGGTAACTCGCATATGTAGCGATCCGCGGGTCAAAAATACCCACGGTAACGCTTACCTTCTCCGTGCTTTTTTCTTTGAATATTGTCGATTTAGCTTTTTGCGCCCACGCGCTCAGCTTGTTGGATACGGCGGTTGCCAGGTTCTTTAGTCCGTCGAATGTAAACATAGATCACCCCCACGGGTGCACATGGTTACTAAGATAGAACCGTCCGCCTAAACGGTACGGGGCCAGCATAAGCCATACCTGCATCCCGCAGTTTGTGCGGTTCCAGAACTCTGCGGCGGCTGAATTGCCGGATTTTGGCAGATCAAACGACGTGCTCACACTTCCCTGACTTGCGCTCGCTACACGGCCCACCTGGTCAACTGGTAACGATGCCATATAGAGCAGGTGGCAGGTGGCG
>JBGVDR010000140.1:0-18300 GCA_045119455.1 Faecousia sp. | reverse complement strand
CAGAATTCTCTGGCCGGGCATATTGTTGAAGCGGCAGCCGCCCAGATGGTATCTTTCCATCAGATCCTTCAGATAGTTTTCTTCCGGAGAGGTCGTCAGCTGCCAGAACAGCTGGCCCACCTTTTCTTCGTCAGTCATGGAAGCAATGGTATTTTCCACCCATGCAATGTCTTCGTCGGACAGATAGTAAGGTTTTGCTTTCAGGTTTACCATAGAAAAAACTCCTTTGAAATAAAGTCAGGGACCGCCCGTATGGGCGGCCCCTTTCAAAACGGTTGAATTAGGGTTTGCAATCAGACTTTCCGGGAATTCAGTTCCTCGGTCATCTGATTCAGAGTCTTCTTATCCAGATTGTAAATGAACTTGATGGCGATGAACTGGAGCGCAGCACCGATCAGATACATCACACCAACCAGGTAACGCATATTTGCAGCGACCTCGGGAGCCTGATCGGGGCCCAGAGCGGCAACATAGCCCAGTCCTGCAGCAACCAGCAGACCCAGGGAGGGGAACAGACCCTGGCCCAGCTTGCGGAAGAAGGAATGGATGGCATACAGCGTGCCCTCGTCACGGGTGCCGAACTTCCACTCGTTGTAGTCGATGGCATCTGCCATCATGGAGTAGCTGACGCACATATTCACGCCCATACCCAGACCGTTGAGAATCTGGCAGAGTGCGTAGATCAGCATACCGGTGCTGTTGCCGGGGATGGGCAGGATCACCAGCAGCAGGCAGGCCAGCACAGAGAACATAGCGCCGAAGGCGGAACCTTCCTTCTTGCCCCATCTGCGGACGATCTTGGCAATGAAGGGCATAAACAGAATCATGGGCAGCATGGTGACGATACCCATCAGGCCGGACAGGCGGGCATTCTTGAAGTAGGACTGGAACAGAACGCTGACGGCTGCGGCAGAACCTTCCTGGCTCAGCAGCAGTGCACACATAGCCAGCGTGATACCGATGGCAGCACGGTTTTTGCAGAAGTTGCCGATAGCCTTGAAGATGTTGAACTTTTCACCGTCGTTGCAGCGGACATCCACATCCACACGGATGGTGGACTTGCGGATGATGAACTGGAAGGCAGCAAAGCCCAGAACGCCCATGAACAGAGCAATCATCCACATACGGTTGCCAATCAGATGGTTTGTTGCATCATAGATCAGCAGGGGGATGATGATACGGGAGCTGATACCGCCCACCATGGCGCCCACATTACGCCAGGAGGAAAGCTGTGCGCGCTCGGCTGCATCTTCGGTGATCAGAGGCAGCATGGAACCGTAGGGAACATTTGCCACGGTGTAGAAGGCGTCCCAGAACACATAGCCGCCGATGTACATGGCGATCTTGGCAGCATTGCTTGCGTTGGGGAACGGAGCGAAGCTCAGCGCACCTGCGATGATCAGACCGATGGAGCCGATGCCGATATAGGTCAGGAACTTGTTGCGCTTGTACTTGCGGCGGTCAGAGTCGATCATTGCGCCGATAAGGGGATCGTTGATTGCATCCCACACCTGAACGATCACCAGAAGCAGTGCATACAGGCTTTCGGACATACCCATATACTGGGTCCAGTAGATCATCAGATAGCCCTTCAGGGCAAAGCTCATGTTGCATCCGAAGTCACCGGCAGCATATGCCAGCTTGTCCATGATGCCAAACTTGCGGTAGCCCTTTGCGTCCAATTGGACAGGTTTTGCCATTTGTGTTTCCTCCTTATTTTTACAGGTCTTTTCCTGCTTTTTCTATAAATATTCCCACGAAGGCAGATAATTGTTGACTGTGTAACACCTGTTGCATATAATTATATATGGACAAAATGTGAATAGCAAATTACAGTATTTTGCCTTTGTAGCATAAGCTACATTTTTGCATAACTGTAGCTTTGTTGTGGGAGGACCTATGGAAAAGGAAGACAGACGGTATCAGCGTACCCGGCAGGCCATACATGATGCCATGTGGCAGCTGATCCGGGAAAAGGATTTTTCTCAGATTTCCGTTGGCGAGATTGCGCAGCGGGCCAATATCAACCGGGTCACCTTTTACCGGCATTATGAAGATAAATACGCATGGCTGCACAGCTGTATTCAGGAACTTTTGAAGGACTTGTTCGCGATCAGAGGGGCAGTGTCCTTCTCCTTTGAGGTTGAAGATCTGGACGGGCTGTTTCTGGATGTATGCAACCATTTTGACCGGAACTTTGAGGTGTATTCCGTATTGCTGCGCAATGAGGGCATCCGCACGGTCCGGGATCACTTCAAAGGAGTCATCTATTCCACACCGATTGAAAATGTCCCCTCTCTGGAATCGATGGTTCCCGAAAAGCAGATGGAGTATCATTTTCTGATGTCCGCCATCGCGGGTACCATCGAATGGTGGATTCGAAATGACCGTCCCATGAACGCGGAAGCTTTGGCAAAAAAGCTGGTTTCGATGCACCGCTCACTTCTTGAATACGAAAGATAATGAAACAGGCCACTGGATTTTACTCCGGTGGCCTGCTTTGTTTACGGTATATCTTGCCCGATCACTTCCGGTGCCTCATCCAGCACATCGGGATGACTGAGCAAACGAAGTAAATACTTCATAGCATTGGCATAATAGAATCCGTCGCAGATCCGTTCATCCAGATTGAAAGTCAGATCCAGATATTTTCGCTCTACAATCTCGCCGTCCTTGATTTCTTCTGCCCGGCGTTTCCGGCCAAAAGCACAGAATACAGGAACGGTGCCGAAATCATACAAATGATGATAAATCGGTTTGATCCCGAGGGATCCCACATTGGTGAAATATACACTGCCGTGGAAGGGGCTGATTTCCAGAAGGACTTTGGGCACCAGACCGAAATAGTCCATTACTTTCAGCAGCCAGATAGCGAATTTCAGAAGCAGTCTTGGGATCGCCATGAATCCCGCCACAGTGGCATCGGCAGTGGTTTCCATTTCTGTTTTGGCTTCTTCCACCTTCTCGTTGAACTTGCGGTACACATCAGCTGCGGTATCGCCTGGATGCAGATGGACTTTAATCAGAGAATCCGGAGCCTCGGCGGTCAGCTCCTTTTTGACTGTCATGCATACCGCAACATCTTCTCCGCGGGAATAAATCCGCTGACCGGCAATAAAGCGGTTCAATGCAGGATATTTGGCAACCGTACGGGCATAAACCGCAAGAACCACATGGGTCATACTGAAGCCTGTCAGCCCTTCCTGCCTCTTTCTGCGAATATATCGCTCCAGTTCCGTGATCTCTACGGATTCTGCAATCAGATTGTTGGCACCGGTGCGGTTGGGCATGAAGTAGGCTGTGATCTGCTCCATCACCTGGGCGGTGCGAACCTGTCTGCCGTCAATCCGGTCACCCCAAGTAGGATGCCATTTCCCATCGTTATGTACTTTAATAGCAGTCCACAGCAGAACCATAGCAATCACGAACAGACAATCCGAAAGGCTGCCCGTATAGATGCAACCGACCAGAGCTGCAAGGCACAGGGGAAGCAGCCAGACTTTTTTCATTTTTCCGCAGATGATGCGAGAATAACCCAGGCAGAATAGCAGGCAAGCTACCCAGACAAGTACGCTGCCGGAAGGAATGGCGATACACAGCCCCATCAGCCACACCGGGACGGCAGTCCGGTACAGCATTTCCTCACAGGAGATTACCGTGATGAGGGCATACAATACGGCCGCCACCACACCGAGCCAAACGATACCATCACCTTGCAGGATTCTCAAAATCGCAGATGCCGCTGTTGCAAGCACCATCAGCCACACACAGGGATGCTTCCGTGACACGTAGAGATGTTCTCTTTTCATATCTTCTTCCTCTTTCATTTCTTTTTACGGAAAAACACAAACCATTCAGCAAACAGACACATGGGAATCGCCGCGAAAATATCCGCCACGGAATGCTGCTTCACAAAGGCAACGGAAATACAGATCACACCGCACCAAATGGCAATTGCTGCACGAACCCATTTGGGAACAGATTTTTCTCTTAGCCAGGTGGAGGCGATACCCAGACTGTAGCCCACATGCAGAGACGGACACACGCCGGTGTTGGTATCAAAACGGTAGATGATACCCAGAATCCATGTCGCAAGATTCTCCCGCGGGAATGCTTCCGGACGCAGATCCTGCCGATTGGGATAGATGATATACACCGCCATGGCAATGATCTGGGTGATGATAATATAGGTCTGCAGCTTTTTGAAGCTGTCCACACTGTAAAAGCCGAAGTACAGCAGCGATCCCACGATCAGCAGATACCAGCTGATATATGGAATCACAAACCACTCACAGAACGGAACCGCATCATCCAGCGGGATGTGAATGGGGTGGCATTTTTCTGCCGGAATCAGATTTTCCGTCAGAAAATACAGAATGAAATAGCCCACCCAGCCAAGCAGCAGCAAAAGATGCCGGTACTGAGGTGTGTGGATATTATTCAGACGTAATTTGCGGTAGTCAATTGCTGGGGGTCGCATGGGTGTCCTCCTTGGGGATGTTGCTGGGATAGTATTTCTTGGGGATGTTACGGTAAGGTACAACTGTATGTTCCGGTAATGCTTCGGCAATTTCTGTAATGGCATCCATCAGGTAGTCCTTGATTCGCTGACGCTCCTGATCAATAGGCGCGTTGGGGTCAAACCAGGTAGGGATACCAAAGTGCATCTGCTTCAGATTGGGTGCAATATAAAGAGGCACAAAGGCTGCCTGTTTCCCGGTTTTCTTGTAATACAGCTTTGCCACATCGATAAACCGATCCTGAAAATCATAGACAATATGATTGTATTTCACATCATGCTCCGGAAAAATTACCACATGGTTCCCCTCCTGAAGCAGCTTTACCGTGTTTTTGAAGGTTCCGATCAGTCGGGTATCGTGGTAGACACCCACTGTGTGAGCGTTATTGAACACGCAGACCGACAGCGGTGCAATGATGTAGGACAGCAGCTTGTACCCAGGATGCGTCCACTTCGGTTTCTGGGACCAGAAATCCCGGAAGGCATATTCCGGCACATCTTTCAAGTGCATCATTTCACCTGCGCACCAGGTATAGTGTTTATCGGGGCAGTACAGTTCCGCGCAGATGGGACCGTTCATCTGGGTATGATTGCCCACAATGATGCAGGGTTCTTCCGGCAGATGTTCCTGCCCCATCACTTTCATCTTCGGATAGAACAGCCATATAAGCCATTTGATGATCCTGTAAAGCAGGGATACTTTTTTATCTTCCATAAAATTAAGCTTTCCTTTCTAATTGCCGTTAAAAACAGCAGTCCCAAAAGGGCAAAAAAGAGGCTATACTTCCTGTACACTCTTTCTCAGATCGTCCATCCGGCGATCCAGTGTTGCGCTGAGCTGGGCACATTCCAGCAGTTCCCGGGCCATTTCCTCAGTAAAGACAGTGTCCTGCTTATACCGCAGCTGATGCTCCAGGCTGGCCCAGAAGTCCATGGCAATGGTACGAAGCTGGATTTCCACCTTGGTCATTCGCTTGCCGGAAGATAAATAGATTGGAACGGCAACAATCAGATGCAAGCTCCGGTATCCGTTTGCCTTGGGATTGGTGATGTAGTCCTTCTTTTGAAGCAGGACAATATCATCCTGTTTCAGAAACGCTTCCGCAATCACCCGAACATCCTCCGGGAACCCGCAAATCACACGGACACCGGCAATGTCATGGATTTCTGTTTCAATGACCTCCATGGAAAAGGGCAGATTTCTGCGTTCCAGCTTCTCCTGCAGGCTCGGCAGGGTTTTCAGTCTGGATTTTACACTGTTGATGGGAGAGCGCCCCTGCTCCAGAAGGTATTCTTCGTTCAATACATTGAACCGGGTTTCTACCTCCAGCATGGCACACTTATAATAGGATAAGGTTTTTGCCATTTTCTTGGTATCAGCTTTGATACGCTTCAGAACCTGTTCATCAGCCTCGGTGGGAATCCGAAGCAAGAAGCTGCTGTCTTCTTTCATCTGCAGTATCTCCTTTCGTTGTTCGCTTGGAATCTGTCGGTTATGCGGCAGTCAGCAGAGGGCCAAAATATCGGTTCATAAATACTGTGAAGGGGATCACAAACAGCAGACTGTCGAACCTGTCCAGAATGCCGCCGTGACCGGGAATCAACGTTCCGTAGTCCTTGATTCCGGCAATCCGCTTTAAAGAAGAGAAAGTCAGATCACCGATCTGGGAGATAGCAGATCCGACAAGCAGATATACACATTTCATCACCAAAGGGGATCCGGACAGCAGCAAAATCGCCACAATCATCACAGCCAGCATGACACCGGATGTGATTCTCTGCTTCAGCATATTGCTTTCTCCTTTCATAATTTCCTGTATTGTTGTGTAGGACATCACATTGGAAATGATTCTTCTGTTGATTCAGCGCATTCTTCGATGTTCCTCTTGCCCCTTTGTTCTGTCCGGGTTGTCATTGTTTCAAAGATAAACTTCACAGCATTGGGGATTTGAAGTTTTTTTAGTGCCTGCCGCATTTGTTCCAGTTTCTCTGTATCCTTCAGCAATGCCTTGCAAAGAGCCGCTGCGTGATTGGCTGAATCAGCAGCCACAGCGCACCCCCGGCTTGCAAAAAAGTCCAGATTATAATTTTCGCAACCGCCCACTGCGTTGATATATACCGCAGGCAGGCATTTGACTGCTGCTTCCGTGGAACTGAGTCCGCCGGGTTTTGTTACAAACAGATCGGCGCTGTCCATCAGCAAAGACATATTCTGAACAAAGCCCAAAATGTGCACATGCTTACGCTCCGCATATTTCTCAGACAGCCGCTGCTGCAACTTTTCATTGTTTCCGCAGACAAGGGTAATGTAAAAGGACTCTTCCGCAGAAAGCACATCCAGCATTTCTTCCATGGGACCGCAGCCCATACTGCCGCACATCATCAGCAGATGCGACGCATTTGCCGGGACTCCGGAAAGCCATTTTGCTGTTTTCCGGTCGACAGTACGGTAAAACTGCTGACGCACAGGGATACCTGATGCTTCAAGCTGAGAAAAGCGGATATTCTCACACAGGAACTCTTCTGCAAGGGTTATCTCCGGGATGAAGCAGACATCCGGCTTGCTGTCCTGTACACCGGGACTGCAGGTATAGTCCGTTGCCACAAAGGCAACCGGAATATCCAGACGGTATTTTCTCTGCTGCTCTGAAACCATCATCATGAGCAGCGGATGGACACAGATGATGTCCGTGAAGTTGTTTTGAATGATGTATTCGTGGAGCTTTTTGGCACCGAAGGACAGTACCCAATAGGGGAAAGATCCCCGCTTGGTGGTCAGACCGTTATGCTTCTGCGTGAAACGGTAACCGGCTTCGAATACCTTAGGACGCTTCTGGTAGATGGTTGTATGGGTCCAGTGAACGAATTTTGCAAACCATTCTGCCACAAACCGGACGGGATTGACAATCTCACAAGGGACACCTTTGGCATCATATACTTCTTTGATGGCCTTTGCACAGGAATTATGTCCTTCGCCGGTATCGCAAGTTAGAATCAGGGTTGACATGTTGCAGATACTCTCTCCTTTTGACTTTGCCGATCGTACAGCCGCACCAGCCTGGGACGGTTATAGCGCTGAATCAAAATGAACGGAAGATTAAACAGAAGGATATTCAAAACCGAAATGACAATTCCGCCGGTACCCGGCCATAACACAATGCAGTAAAGACCTGTTACGCAAAGCACTCCGTGGACAAGCTCCGCCGTGCAGGTCTCCTGAATCATTCTGCGGAGTGCCGCTGTACCGGTATCCACCAGACGTTTCGGCGGCATCATGCCGGGAAAGATTTTACTCATATCCGGCACTTTATTCTGCCAGTGGTGGATTCCTATTTTTCTGTAAATGGTACCATCCTTTTCGCAGGCATAGAGCAAGTAAGGAAACCGGTTCCAGTCCCTGCGTTCAGGACGGAGGCATCTGCCCAGAAAGAAGGACAGAATGCCCGTTACGGCTAAATAAATACCGCAGTTCAGCATGGGAAGTTCTCTCTTTTCTGATAATCTGAATTAGTGGTTATTTCCCCAGAAAAACACCGTCATGACTCCGGGGCCGGCATGGGCACCGATGACCGGGCCGATGGGAGCAATCAGAATTTCTGCTTCCGGGAACCGGGCAGCTACCAGATCACGCAGTTCCCGGGCCACCTCCAGACTGTCACCGTGTCCGATGATGACCTGTTTGCTGATTTCCGGCTGCCAGCCCTTTTCCATATTGGAAACAAGTGCCTCCAGGGCCTTTTTCTTTCCTCTGGGTTTTCCGACTGCTACCAGCTTGCCGTTTTCGTCCACATGGATCAGCGGCTTGATGCCCAGCAGTGTACCCATTGCAGCGGAGGTAGCGCTGACACGGCCGCCGTGTTTTAAGTGGTCAAAGGTATCCACCGTGACCCAGTGGCACAGATTCAGCCGGTGTTCTTCCAGCCAGTTGTAAAGGCTGTGGATGTCCATGCCCTGCATTTGTTTCCGGGCAGCTTCCATTACAAACAGGCCTTCGCCCACAGCTGCACAGAGGGTGTCAAGGCACAGAATGGTCCGTTCGGGATATTCCTCCTGCAGTTCCGCAATTGCCATACGGGCACTTTCCAGCGTTTTGGACAAGCCGCTGGAGAAGCACAGATAGAGTAGATCTCTGCCTTCCTGCAGGATCGGCTCAAAATACTCCCGGTAGGTCGCGGGATTGATCTGGGAGGTGGAAGCAAACTGACCGCTGCGTAAGAATGCGTAAAATTCATCGCAATCGATGTTTCCTCCGGGGCCAAAGAGATACTCCCGTCCGTTCACCTGAACATTCATGGGAATGATTCGAACCTCCGGCAGACCGGAAAGCAGCTCGTCATTAAGATCCGCAGTAGCATCCGTAATAATTTGATAAGTCATAGAATTTAGGTCCTTTCTGGGTTTTATGTCAATTATAAAATGGGCTTATTCGGAAGTCATTGCCCAAATGAGACGAAGTGTCCCAAAGCAAAACCCTCTGTACCATCACACAGGCGCAGAGGGTCATGCTTGTCTTACGCTGTATCAGTCGAAATCTGACCAGAACTTTTTTTCTTCCGCTTCATATTTCTCCGGCTCTGTGAGATAACTCTGTCCGTGACCGGCTCCGGGAACAATCAGCAGACGTTTTTCACTGCTGCAAGCCTTGTAGTTCTGATAAGTCATTTCCACAGGCACAAACTGATCATCGCTTCCATGGACGAACAGTACCGGGAGGGTACATTCCCGCAAAGCATCTTCGCAGGAATAATAGGCCGATTCCCCATTCAGGTTCTGACTGCAAATGGCATCTACCGTTTTTCTGCGCCAACCGTTGTAATGCAGCCGCAGAGAATCCTTTGCCACATGCTCCCAAATGGCATGAGGGGATGTGAAACCGCAGTCTGCCATGATGCCCCGGACATTTTCCGCCAGAGGCAGCGCCGATGCCATCAAAACTGTGGTGGCACCCATTGAAACACCGCACAGATAGATGGGGAGGCTGCATCGCTCCTGCACCCAGAAGGTCCAGTCGGCGCAGTCGTAACGCTCCAGCAGACCGAAGCCGATATAGTCACCGCCGCTGTTGTTCTGGCCTCGCTGTTCCGCAAACAAGACATTACAGTCGCTTCGCAGCCAGAAATCCGAGATAATACCGAAGTCATCCACCCAGGAAGACCGCCAGCCGTGCATTGCAACAATGGTCCGCCGGGCATCATCCCTGTAAAACCAGTGGCCAACCAGACGAACACCGTCCTTTGCGGTGATTTCCACAATCTCGTGTTCTCTGGAAGAGAGCTGCTCGGCAGCCTCCTTGCGAATATGGGAAAAGGCAGAGTCAGCGCTGGTTCCCGTAACGCGCTCAGCGGCCCTTTCGCTGACTTTTGGTTCCGGTCGGTCCATTGCGATGGAAGCCATTTTCCTGGTTACACCATGGGATATGGCTGCAGCCGCAGATACGGCACCCGCAGCAATTCCCGATCCGATTATCATGTTCTTCTTGGATTTTTTCATAATGCACCCCTGATGAAAGGCTGATACAGCAGCGTACTTCTATGAAAAGGATATTACTTTTTCGTAGCTTTACGCTGGAAGAATTTGACGATCTCCACCACAGGGATTACCAGCAGGCCCATAGCCAGCGCAATCAGATACTCAGTCAGACCGATAGGAGTGAATCCGAAGGCATTGGCAAGGAAGGGCACTTCCAGAACCAAGGTGGTCAACAGCAAGGACACGACCATGGACAGCCACAGGACCTTGTTGTGGGACTTCAGGCTGAAGATGGACTTGCGCTGAGAGCGGACATTGAAGGAATGGAAAATCTCACACATGGACATGGTCAGGAAAGCCATGGTCATGCCGTGGTCAGATACGCCGCCCACAACGGGGAAGAATGCGCCGTTTTCAAAGTAATTACCGATCAGATAAGAAATGATGGTGATAACCGTAACCAGGACACCCTGATAGACCACATCCACGCCCAGGCCACGGGCGAAGATGCCCTCGCCGGAATCACGGGGAGGACGCTCCATGGTGTCAGGCTCACCCTTTTCCATACCCAGGGCCAGAGCCGGGAAGGTATCGGTGATCAAGTTGATGAACAGCAGGTGCACGGGATTCAACAGCGTGAAGCCCAGCAGGGAGGACACAAACACGCCCAAAACCTCGCTCATATTGGAAGCCAGCAGGAACTGGATGGCCTTACGGATGTTGTCGTAGATCCGGCGTCCCTCACCAACAGCGGATACGATGGTGGCAAAGTTATCGTCAGCCAGTACCATATCAGCCACATTCTTGGTAACGTCGGTGCCGGTGATGCCCATGCCGACACCGATATCTGCAGACTTGATGGAAGGTGCATCGTTGACACCGTCGCCGGTCATGGCAGTAATGGCACCGTTTTGTTTCCATGCGTTGACGATTCTCGTTTTGTGCTCAGGCTGGACACGGGCATAAACGGAATATTTCTTGACGGCTTCGCAGATTTCACTGTCCGGAATATCATCCAGTTCCGCGCCGGTAATGGCCTGAGAAGCTTCTGCAATGATGCCCAGCTCTTTTGCGATTGCCACAGCGGTGTCCTTGTGGTCACCGGTGATCATCACAGGACGGATACCTGCAGCACGGCATTCGGCAATGGCATCCTTGACCTCGGGTCGGACAGGGTCAATCATACCGGCCAGGCCGATGAAACAAAGATCCTGTTCCAGATATTCGGAGGTGTTGTCGGTGGGTCTGGTGCTCCAGTCCCGCTTGGCAGCAGCAAGCACACGAAGCGCACAATCGGCCATCACTTTGTTATCGGCCATGATCTCCGCCATTTTCGCTGCGGTCATGGGCTTCACTTCGCCTTTTTCGATGTAGCTGGTGCAGCGGGCCAGGACCACATCGGGGCCACCCTTGGTATACTGAACGAAGGAACCGCCCAGATCATGGATGGTGGACATCATCTTACGGCCGGAATCGAAGGGAGCCTCATCTACACGGGGGGTAGCAGCCTCCAGATCCTGCTTCTTCAGTCCTAAAGAGTATGCAAAATTGGCCAGTGCGGCCTCGGTAGGTTCGCCCTCGGCCTGGTTTTCATCGTTCAAATGTGCATCGGAACACAGAGCCATAGCGGTTGCCAGCAGCTGAGTGTCGCCCAGATGATCCACAACGGTCATCTTGTTCTGGGTCAGGGTACCGGTCTTGTCGGAACAAATGACCTGGGTGCAGCCAAGGGTCTCCACAGCGGTCATCTTACGGATCACAGCGTTGCGCTTGCTCATATTGGTAACACCGATGGACAGCACCAGGGTCACAACGGTGCTGAGGCCCTCGGGGATAGCGGCAACTGCCAGAGAAACGGCAACCATGAAGGTATCCAGAATGACGGGCAGATGGAAATCTCCGGCCCGAATCAGATTGAACGCAAAGATAAACACGCAGATGCCCAGTACCAGCTTGCTCAGCAGGGTGCTCAGCTCGCCCAGTTTCCGCTGCAGGGGGGTCTGCTCGTCTTCGGTAGCCGCCAGAACACCGGCGATCTTACCCATTTCGGTTTCCATACCGGTGCGGGTGACCACCATCTTGCCGCGGCCATAGACAGCGGTGGAACCCATGTAACACATATTCTTCCGGTCGCCCAGGGCGATCTCATCCTGACCCTTACCCAGAGTCAGCACATCTACCATCTTGTTTACGGGGACGGATTCACCGGTCAGCGCAGCTTCCTCGATTTTCAGACTGGCGCATTCGATGATACGACCGTCAGCAGGCACTGCATCACCGGCTTCCAGCACCACGATATCGCCGGGAACCAGTTCATCAGAATGGACAAAAATCTGTTTGCTGTCACGAATAACTTTACAGGTTGCTGCTGTCATAGTCTGCAGTGCTTCAATGGCAGCTTCTGCCTTACTTTCCTGAACAACACCCAGAATGGCATTCAGCAGAACAACGATCAGGATGATGAATACCTCTGCCAGACTCTCCCCGGCGATGATGTTGGTTACGGCGGAAACCGCTGCCGCCACCATCAGAATGATCAGCATGGGGTCCTTCAGCTGGTCAAGAAAACGGCGCAGCATCGATTTCTTTTCTGCGTCCTTCAGCTTATTAGGGCCGTACTGTTCCCGCCGCTTTTTTGCCTCGGCAGAAGAAAGACCTGCTTCCGTAACGCCCATTTCCTGAAGGATTTCGCTACTGGATTGGATGTACTCTTGCTTCATTACGTTTACTCCTTTATACATATTTGAGGAAAGCAAAAAGACCCATGTACACACATCCATTGTGCATACATGAGTCTCATTCTTTATAAGCATCCCGGGCCGGAGGGCCGTTTTGACGGGACAGCTTCACGCGTTGCTTCGCGTGGAATTACTCCCTCGATGATTGTATTTATTATACACAATCATGCTCTGAAGGCCATACCACAAAACGCTCCCGCTGTCCAAAAATTGGACAGTTACGCGCAATTGACCGGTATGCTTCCCGGTTTCATCCACGCTGTGATTTTGGGACATTCTGCCCTTTTTGTCCGTTGTGAGCGGGGTGGAAATTGCTTATACTGAACCCAAATACAGTGCAGGGAGGTTTAGACTGTGGAGAAGGTCCTTGTAAACACCGTTGTAAAAAATGCCATCAAAAATATCAAAACAGATCCGGAGCGAACGGCAAGAAATCTTGTTGATATGGCTTCCCGCTTTGCCGATACCCGTTTTCAGAAGCAGTTCTACGGAACTATTCAGAGCATGCTGCAAAACGAAAACAGTGCGTACTACTCTCTGGTGCGGGACACCCTTTCCGCAGTTTATGAGGAAACCCTGCTGACCTTCGGCATGAATCTCGGCTATAACGGTCTGTACCTGGGTGCAGAAAATATTCGGAAGCAGGAGGAATCACTGGGATACAGCATCCCCTGGAATATCAGCTTTTCTATTCAGGATGAGCGTGTATACGATTATCATCACAAGGTCATTGACCAGGGTGAAAAGCTGGGCATCCACTCCTGGTACCTGTTTTCTGATCATGGAATCCATGCCTGTTTCGATATCGCAGCACGACATCCGGACAGCGCATTCGTGATTTTCTGCGGAACCCAGGAAATTGATCTGACCGTACTGGATTATGCATCTGAATGCCGGAATCTGGCCCTGGTCATACCATTTGACAAAGACGCGGATTTGATCTGTGAGCTGCTAAGGCTGTCGGGGATTCTGTACGGACTCTACTATACCTATCAGGAATCGGACCTTCCTGCCATTGAAAGCGGTGCCCTTCTGGAAGAAATGGAGCAGCTGAATCCAGCCGTCTGCTTCTTCAAACCCAAGATTTTACATCAGTTATCCCTGCGGCAGCAAGTCTATCAGTGGATTGCAAAAGCCCGGACCCAGCAGAAATATAGTGCAATCCCCTTTGACCTGTACGAAGATGTGAAAATGGTGGACCATGTAATCTCAGAGGACCCCATCTGGGTAGGCTTTGATGCGTACGGCCAACTGAATACAGAATTGGGTGCTGACCATACCCACGGTCTGAACATTTTCCATAAGGATTTGCCGGAGATTCTGGAGCAGGCATTCCCCAAACGAAAAAAATCCGGTACCCGTTGGGAAGAAGAATGAGAGGAAAAACCAATGAATGAAACGAAACAGTCCTTTGGGCAGGTGCTGAAATTCACCTTATTTTCCGCATCCGCAGGCCTCATTCAGGTGGGAAGCTTCGCAATTCTGGAGATGTTCATTCAGGACTACTGGATTCCCTATCTGACTTCTCTGGTCCTGTCGATTCTGTGGAACTTCACACTGAACAGGAAATACACCTTCAAATCCGCGGCCAATATCCCCGCTGCCATGGCCAAGGTCTTCGGCTTTTATCTTGTGTTCACACCGGTTTCCACCTGGCTTGGAAATCTGGCGGAGGGTCGGGGTGTCAACGATTTTCTGATTCTCGCCGTGACCATGATCTGTAATTTCGTTCTGGAGTTCCTGTTCTGCAAATTTGTTGTCTACCGGGAGCAGGAGAATACCCGCTGATCCGGGCTGCAGCAAAAATACCGGAAATGGCAGACATAAAAAGCAGCAGGTCTGGCGGCGATTGCCAAATCTGCTGCTTTCTCATTTATTCTGTTTCGTACAGATCACGGAACCATTCGGGGTTGTTCCGGACCCGTTTGCCCAGACCAATTACCATAACCTGCAGAACCCCCTTGATACCATCAAGGAATTCCTCTGCTGTAACACAGTCCTTTTCCTGCATCCACCGTTCAAAGACACCGGCAACACCGTCCACAATAAAATCATAAACCATGGGGGAAAGTTCCCGCTGGCCAATGATCAAGGGCATTCGCTTTCGCAGAATCGGATGAATAAAGCTGCGGAAATGCTCCGGGAAGGAATTCTGCCCATCAACCTGTAAAAGGCGGTAGTAGAATGTTCTGTTTTCGTAAAAGTATTCACATACAACCTTCAGCTCATTCCAGCGGTTTTCGATATTCTCCGTATCTGCTGCCACATCGATATCGTTCTGTATGGCTACTTCCATAAACTCCGTATCGAAGATCCAGTTGGCCAGATCGAATTTATCCCGGAAATGGTAGTAGAAGCTCTTACGGTTCATATTACAGCGGTCACAGATGTCTGAAACGCTGATTTTTTCGAAGGGCTGCGACTGTAAAAGCTCCTTGAAGGCTGTAGCCATTGCCTGCTTGGTGATGTTGGAATCCGCCATTTCTATCTCTCCTTATAAAAAAGCGAGGCTCACCCGCTTTTTAGCAGATAAGTCTCGTCAATTAAGGCGATACCAGGAAAAATCCGGTGTTGTTGGTATCCCGCACGGATTGTGCCGACTACTCCCTTATTTGCTGTTATTGTATCGGAAAATTGTGAACTTTTCAACAGATTGCTTTTGGACAAAAACCGTTGATTGTCCAAAAAACGGAGGAAAATATGAAAAGAAGATGGAAACTGACCATTCTTGTGCTGCTGGCATTGACGCTGCTGTACTTCCATAAGACGCATCCCGTTCAGCTGGATACCTTTCTGAGCTGGAGACCGGAAAACACACTGCTCGCAGTAATAACAGTGGTGTTTGTCTTTACTCTAAAAGCCCTTACCGTGTTTATTCCGCTGAGACCGCTTCAAATCATGACAGGTCATCTTTTCAGTGCGCCTGCTGCTGTTGCTGTCAATGTACTGGGGCAACTGATTGTGGCATCTGTTCCCTATTGGACCGGAAGAAAGGCCGGACAGAAAAAGGTGCGGACTTTGCTGGAAAAGCATCCGAAAGCCAGTGCCATTCTGACAATCCAGAACCGAAACCCATTGGCTGCCAGCTTTTTCCCGAGAGCCTGCGCTTTTCCCCTGGGCGACTTGGTGACCATGTACCTGGGTGCTACCGGGATTCCTTATGGATGTAATGTGATCGGGAGCGTCCTGGGTTGCCTTCCCAGTATGTTGCTGGCAACCTTTCTGGGCGCCAGCATTCAGGAACCGGATTCTCCGGAATTCTGGCTGGCACTGATATTGAATATTGCCTGGATCGTGGTATCCGGTCTGGTTTTTTATTTGTATCGGAAATACAGTGTCCGAAAGGAGGTCACACCATGAAACAAAAACGGTTTCCCGGATGGCTGTGGAAGCTTTTGCGCCGTAGATTTCTGATTGCCTTTCTGATCATTGTACAGGCGACCTTCTTTGTCTATTTGATCGCCAGCGGCAGTATGCTGTCCCAAAGGCTGAGCCGCGGCTTAAGCATTATCAGCATTCTGGTAGTACTCTATATCGTTTCCAAACGGGACAAAGGCGCCTATAAAACGCTATGGGTTTTTCTGATCCTGTCCTTCCCCATTTTGGGAGGACTGCTCTATCTTATGGTCAAATTCCAGACCCCCACCAAAAAGATGCAGCGGGATATTCAGCGGATCCAAGAGGTTACTAGGGCATTATATCCCCTCCCGGACGACAGTTACATAGATGCAAGGGAGAAGACCGGCAGTCATTTCTCCCAAGTTCGTTACCTGCAGAACTATGCCGGTTTTCCTGTCTATTCCAACACCCAAACTACCTACCTGGAATTGGGTGAATGCTTTCACGAGCGGCTGCTGCAGGAGCTTGAAAAAGCAGAGCATTACATATTCCTGGAGTTTTTCATCATTCAGGACGGTGTGTTTTGGGGTTCTATATTGGAAGTCCTCAAGCGAAAGGTCAGCCAGGGTGTTAAGGTTCGGGTTCTTTATGACGATCTCGGATGCTTCATTATGCTGCCCACAGATTTTGTGCAGCAGATGGAGAAGCTTGGAATGGAATGTGCCATGTTCAATCCCTTCCGCCCCTTCCTGACGATGAAACAAAACAACCGGGATCACAGAAAAATTGTGGTCATTGATGGCAAGGCCGCCTTTACCGGCGGCATCAATCTGGCAGATGAATATATCAATGCCAGGGAAAAATACGGCCACTGGAAAGATTCCGGTGTTCTGCTGGAAGGAAAAGCCGCATGGAGCTTCACACTGATGTTTCTGGAAATGTGGGAGCTTTGCACAAAGTGCGGAGAAGATATTGCCTCCTACTACCCATGGCAGTTTACCGGCTGTAATATGGAACCCGACGGATTGGTGATTCCCTATGCCGACAGTCCCATGGACAGCGAAAATGTAGGGGAGCATGTCTATCTGCAGATTCTGAACGAAGCACAGGACTATGTGTATATCAACACCCCCTATCTGATTCTGGACGACAGTATGGTTTCCGCCCTGTGCTTAGCTGCCAAGCGAGGTGTGGATGTGCGGATTGTCACCCCCCATCGCTGGGATAAATTTCTGGTGCATATGACCACCCGTTCCTATTACCGGGAACTGATTCGCGCCGGAGTGAAGGTTTACGAGTACTCCAACGGATTCATCCATGCAAAGTCCTTTGTCAGCGACGATCTGATTGCCACCGTCGGCACCACAAATCTGGATTTCCGCAGCCTGTATCTGCACTTTGAGTGCGGTACCTGGATGTACGGCAGCCGCGCTGTGATGCAGGTGAGGGAGGATTTTGTGGAAACCCTTGCGACCTGCCAGCAGATCCAGGAAAAGGACTGTGCGAAAAATCCTGCCGCAAAGCTGTTTCAGGAAGTCCTGAGGCTGTTTGCCCCGCTTATGTAGAAACGCAAAACCACAAAAAGCACGCACTTCCCATTGGAGGTGCGTGCTTTTCCATAAGAATTTTTTTCGAATTAACCTAACAATCCACTGTCCAGAATAATGAACATACCCAAAGCGATGAACACCACCGGGATGGCAATATTCTTGTACTTTTCAATAACGGCCTTGACCCTTGGGAACTCTGCCAGAGAATTGGCAAACCATACCCAAGCAGCAGTCATAAGCGTAAAGACGGCAACCGCCCAAATTCTCTCGGCGGTGGAGAATCCGGTAAACAAGGGGATATACACGCCCACATTATCAGCACCGTTTCCCAGCGTAATCATGGCCATACCCAAAAGGCCTGCTCCTTTTGCAGAGGTCTCATCGTCGTCATCATGATCAAAACAAGCCTTAATGCCCAGTCCAATGGGTACAAGGCCCAATAGTCCTACATATTTCAGCGGCAGGTTTTGCAGGCCAAAGGCACCCAGCATACTGATTACGGTAATCAGCTCTACACCGAGAAAATGTCCGGCAATAAGCTTCCTTTTTGCTGCACCCTGAACTTGAGAAAGCAGGATCATAATAACGAAAATATCATCAATATTTGTACTGATGTAAGCAATGACGGATGTAAAAATGGAAGTCAGCATAGGCATCTCCTTTATCAGATGCTGGCATTATACCA
>JBGVDR010000139.1:0-6162 GCA_045119455.1 Faecousia sp. | reverse complement strand
AGTGATACGCCTACGATATATCGAGTGAATAGACTTTTAACTTTCTTGCAATGGGTACAATGGTACTGTAAAACACAGTATCACTGTATATTCCAATTTATTTGCAAGAAAAGTTAATCATCTTTCCACCTCACCTCTAATTTTATGTATGTTAGTGTATCACAAAGACACAAGCAAGTCAAGTACAACTTCCATATCGTCAAGCCGGAGGGACGCTATTACCACTTCATTCAGAGCCGAATTGAGCAGGCCGGATGCCGGACAAGGAAAGACAGTACACGGTTTGTCGATACGCTGATAACCGCCAGCCCGGAGTTTTTCAAAGGGAAATCCCCAAAGGAAATACAGGCGTTTTTCCAGCGGGCAGCGGATTTCCTCATTGACCGGATAGGCCGGGAAAATATCGTGTCGGCGGTGGTACACATGAAGATACTCCTGAAGAAAAAGAAGAATGACCAATTCCAGTTTATCGGTGGGATGAAGGTCGGGGAGCCGTCCGCAGACGGCAGGGGCAGCGCCCCTCCGGAGCTGGCAGAGCAGCAGGCACGAGCCGGCAGTGAAGCAGCTCCGGCAACCCCTCCCCTTTAGGGGCGCAAAGCACTTTCACACCGCTGCACCGATGGGGTGGCGGTGTGAAAGTGCTTTTGCGTTACTTTCTCACCAGAAAGTAACAAAGAGGTTGTTTTTAGCGGAAATTTATGATAAAATAGAGGACGGAAGAATAAGCGGAAAGGGGGCGATTTTATGGGAGTTACGATTTCGGGTATGACAGGTGCAGGGAGCATCCGGCACAACAACCGCAGCTTCTCAGCGGCGAATGTAGACCGGAGCCGGACGGAGCAGAACATTGTTTTCTGCAACGAGGATCTGAAGCAGGTCTATCATATGGTCTTTGATGAAGCTCTCGCAGCCTACAACGCAAAGAAAACCAAAACGAGAGATAAGATACCGGACTACTATGAGCATATCCGGCAGAGTAAACAGGAAAAGCTGTTCCATGAAGCGATCTTCCAGATCGGCAACATGAGCGACTGTGGGTGCGGTACGCCGGACGGAGAACGGGCGGCGGCAGCTCTGAAAGATTTTGCGGAGTCTTTTGCAGAACGCAACCCCCATCTGCGGGTGTTCAATATGGTGCTGCACATGGACGAGGCAACGCCCCATCTCCATGTCGATTTTATCCCTGTGGCAACGGAGCAGTCAAGAGGACTTTCTACAAGGGTATCTATGAAACAGGCATTGAAGCAGCAGGGGTTTGTCGGTGTCGGCAGAAAGCAGACCGAATGGGCGGCGTGGATGGAACGGGAGAAAGAAGCTCTGACGGAGATCGCCCAGCGGCACGATTTTGAAATTATCTCTCTCGGCACGAACAGACCGCACATGGACTTGCCGCAGTTCAAGGAAGCGGCTGCGAGGCTGGAAGCGGTGCAGCAGCAGACAGCGGCAGTAGAGCGGGAGGTTGCTGAGCTGGAACGGCAGCGGGACGCTCTGAAAGGCACTGTGCGGCTCTTAAAGGAGGCTGACAGGGTAAATGCACCCCTGCATGATATTCAGCCGGAAAAGACGCTCACAGGGGCAGTAAAGGGCGTGACGGTGGATCAGGTCGAGCAGCTAAAGAAAATGGCACTGCGCAGCGTGACGGATCGGCACAAGGTACAGGAGCTGACGGAGGAAAACACCCGTCTGCGGTCACAGGTGCCGTCCATGAAGAAGCGGCTGGAAGAAGCGCAGCGGCAGCAGAGGCTTGAACAGGAAAACCGGAGGCTGCGCGATGAAAACTATTATCTGCAATCCGAGCTGCAGGAGGAACGCAGCTTCACCGAGCGTCTGACGGACGGCATCGGTCGGATGCTGGACTTCTTGGAAGAACACTTGCCGGAGCGTCTGCGTCCTCTGCTTGAAAAGGCGAGGGAGCTGCTGCCCGATCCGGAGATTGGACAGCAGCAGGAGCAACAGCAGCACCAGCGAGGAATGGGCGGCATGGAGCTGTAAAAGAAGCCTGTCCGGAGGGCTTGAAAATCTCTTTCGGACAGGCTATAATAACAACTGAAAATAGGGAATTGCTGTATTGATAATCTAAGCCCCCTGTAAGGGTACTCCCAACCTATATTTTTTCTCTCTGAAAGGGAGAAAGTCGGAGGGGAAAAGGGGGGTGAGCGGAGGGGTGTTGGAAGTGTGGTAAACCTCGTTAGAGGTTTTCCAAGCCACTGTGGTAAACCCATCGGGTTTTCCATAGTGGCGGCACTTTCAATGCCCCGCAGCGAGGGGGAAAAGGGGGAGGTGACTTTCTCTTTAAGGCGGCGTAGCCGCCGCTCTTTTGCTCCCCCTTTTCCCCCTTCCCGCCCGCAGGCGATCCCCGCCGCAGCGGATTTTCTTTTTGGTACTTTTTCTTTTGTGAGGTGGTAATATGACCGAGAATTATCGAGGCTGCTACGAGTATTTGAGCGCACAATATCCGGAGGTCGGAGGCTATGAGTTTTATAAAGAGCTGTTTCCGGACAATGAGAACTCCGGAGAACGGCACACGGATTTTTCCCATCCGAACGCTGTGTATCTGTATCGGGACGAACAGAGCGAGGATAAGAAGCTCCGGCGCAGGAAGATGTATAACGACACATGGGAACAGGATTACATGGAGTTTGTCGAGGGGAACAGCCTTACTTTGTGCAGCGGTCTTGCATATCGCAGAAAGGAGAACAGGCTGGAGAACGCCCAGCGGATGTATGCTCTGATCTTCGATCTGGATGGCGTAGGTCTTGCCGAGCTGCGCAACCTCTTTCTGCGCTTTGGCGGCGATCCGGAGCGAGTGCGCCGGTTGCCGATGCCGACTTTCCTTGTTCTGTCGGGGACAGGGCTGCATATCTACTATGTTTTCCAGCAGCCGATTGACCTATACCCGAATATAAAAATTCAGCTTAAAAGTCTGAAATATGACCTCACTTTCCGGCTATGGGAGTATGGCAGCACTTCGCAGGTCAAGGCGATCCAGTATCAATCCATCAATCAGAGCTTCCGCATGGTGGGCAGCATCAATGACAAGCATGGGACGGAGCTGGTCGCTTTCCGTACCGGAGAACGGGTAACGCTGGATTATCTGAACGCCTACGCAAAGCCAGAAAACAGGGTGGATGTCAATAAGCCTTTCAGCCCATCCAAAATGACACGAGCTGAGGCGAGGGAGGCATATCCGGAGTGGTATGAGCGTGTTGTTGTGAGAGGCGAGAAAGGACGCAAGAAGTGGGATATTGCCGGAAAGGTGCATGGTGATGATCCGTATGCGCTCTACCATTGGTGGCTGCGGCAGATCGGAGAGATAAAGGGCGGGCATCGGTATTTCTTTTTGATGTGCCTTGCTATCTATGCTTACAAATGCGGTGTGTCGAAGCAGCAGCTCCGGCAGGATATGAAAGAGGCTTTTGATGATCTGCAGATGGTGAAGCATGAGAACGCATTGACCGAGGAAGATATACGGAGTGCGCTGGAAGCCTACGACAAGGAGTATTACAATTTCACGATTTCCGATATTGAAGCTCTGACCGATGTTCGCATCGAGCGCAACAAGAGGAATGGTAGATCACAGAAAGAGCATTTGAAAAGAGCAAGGGCGGTGCAGGAAGTGGATTATCCTGGCGGCACATGGAGAAGAAAAGGGGCAGAAGAAAAGAAAGCGCAAGTCTATGCGTGGCGGCAGGAGCATCCAGAGGGACGCAAGGCCGATTGTCATAGGGACACCGGACTTGATCCGAAAACGATCCGCAAATGGTGGGACACCGTACCGGAGGGGCATATAACGGTCAAAATACGCCCATCACAGGCTTTGAGCGATCTGTTGGTGGAGGAATTTAAGAAAGGGCTGTAAACGCCCCAGAAACGCCCTACAAGGCGTTTTCGGGGCGGGTAAGGGTTTTTATATTACCCCACCGAAAACGAGGCTTGAAAACCGTGCGAAATAAGGCTTTTTCACCCCCTAAATGTACACGCTGCGGTGTTAGCATATAGAAAGCACTGTTCATAGAAAAGTTGCAAAAAAACATTTGCAATGCACTTGCAAATGCCACGAATATTGAATATAATATTAGTGCAAGCTAAAAATGACGAGGAAAGGAGTGCTATTATGGCTAAAGGAAATATGACGATAAGAATGGAGCCGGAGCTGAAAGCACAGGCGGCAGCTCTCTTTAAGTCCCTCGGAATGGATTTGAGTACGGCAACGGGTATTTTTTATCGACAGGCACTTAGGTGTCATGGACTTCCCTTTGAAGTCAAGGTTGACGAGCCGAATGCTGTTACCTATGCGGCGATGGAGGCGGCAGAAAAGGGAGAGGATATGTATGGTCCGTTTGATAGCGTTGCAGATCTGATGGAGGCGCTGAATGCTTAAGCCGGAGTTTTCGGGGCAGTTCAAACGAGATTACAAGCTTGCGATCAAGAGAGGCTGCGATCCGAAGAAGTTGGAGGAAGTGATCACGCTGTTGTGTAACGAGCAGCCGTTGCCGGAGGCGTATCGAGATCATGCTCTCACTAATTCCAGAAATTATAAGGACATGAGAGAATGTCACATCGAGCCGGACTGGCTGTTGGTCTATAAAGTTGTTCGGCAGACTTTGATTTTGAAATTGATAAGGACGGGATCTCATAGCGATTTGTTTTGAGATTAACTCCGGATGAAAGAGTGGTGATGATATTTGGCGGGTGTAATAACGGAAATTGCAATAGAATGTGGCGTGTCGGAACAGGCAGTTCGTGCATGGTGTAGGCGAAACCATGTTGCGAAAGATGCGAAAGGAAGTTTCGCAATCAGCGAAAGTCAAAAAACCGCCATATATCAGCATTATTTAGGTGTTGAACGAAAGCAAGTTTCGCAACAGGCGAAAGCAAGTTGCGAAACTTGCGAAACCACTTTGATCGCTATGCTGCAGGGAGAATTAGACCGGAAAAGCGAGCAACTTGCTGTAAAGGACAAGCAGATCGAGGAACTGAACGCAAGGTTGGCGGAGGTCAGCTCGGCGTTGGTGACGGCACAGCAGACTGCGGCAGCGGCCCAGGCTCTCCATGCTGGGACAATGCATCAGCAGCTTCTTTCCGGCAAGTCCGGAGCCGATCAGCCGGAGCGTGAGACAGAACCGGTTCAAAAGCGTAGCTGGTTTAGTAGGTTCTTTGGGGACTAAACAGAACGACAAATCGGGAATTGATGAAGGGGTTTCACTTAGTTAAAGATACCACATCAAAACCCACGTTGACTTTTGCTCAACCGATACAGCCGGAGGGCTGGATAACAAGAAAAGGCGGTATGCGCCCCGTGGAGGGGTAGAATACCGCCTTTTCTTGTGGGGGTTTCCAAAGGGGGCTTGCCCCCATTTGGCACACGACTTTGCCTGCAAAGTGTAGTGTGTTATACCTGCTGGCGTGGCTGGCGGGGGAAACGGGGTGCGGTGCTTTTTGCGCCCCGCTTGCTCCGGCAGGAAAACAGGCTGACTTTTTGTGAATGAGAATGAACAAAAAATCGGGCTGGTTTCAGAGAACGGCGGCAGGTATATGAAAGCCCCGTCCCTCGTCCTACGCTCCGACTTATGGACAAAATGTCCCGAAGCTGCGGCCACACTCCCGGCAAAATAGCAGAACAGCGGGCAACCGTCAAGGCTGAAATGAACGGGTTTGCACCCGGCCTTGACCGCCTCCCGTTGTTCTGCTGAATGGGTGGACAAGGCGGCAAATCTCTCAAAGTGCTTGGCCGCACTCTCTTTAACTTGGAAGCGTTTTTTCCCTCAAAATTGAAATGGGCGGGAAGCCATTTTGTGGCTTTCCCTCCTTGATTACCTTTTAGCAAAGACGGGCGGGGCTGTCAACGGCGGCGCATGAAATGCGCCGTTCATCTTGACCGTTGACTGGCTCGGCTGGCTTTGCTATTCGGTAGCCAGACGAATGTTTTTGGTCGCTATGTTATTTCTAAAAGCAAGATCATGTTCTACAAAGATCATTGTAGGAGAAAATTCCCTAATCAAATTTTCAATTTGCATTCGAGAATAGATGTCAATATAGTTAAGAGGTTCATCCCACACATACAGATGTGCTTGTTCACAAAGGCTTTTTGCTATCAACACTTTTTTCTTTTGTCCCGCTGAAAAATCTTCCATTTTCTTTTCAAACTGTATTCGTGAAAAA
>JBGVDR010000138.1:0-9713 GCA_045119455.1 Faecousia sp. | reverse complement strand
CCCCCCCCCCCCGCCGCGACGGGATGGCAGTACGACAAGGACTGCACCACGAAAGAATAGACCACGGGCGGCACAGAGCCGCGCCGATGAACGACCCAAGGCGGCGCACCATGGAACCCGGCGCGCACGAACGCACCAAGGGCGGGCGCGTATGCGGCTTTCTGCCGCATTATTTCAAAAGCGGGGCTCTGCCCCGCGCACGACACGCAACGCGGAGCCCGACCCCGCCGCCCCCCTTAAGGCGGCGGACGACGAGGAAGATGGCGCGAGGGAAGCACCAAAGGCGCGAAGGGTGAAGACCGAGAACGGGCACCCCCGGCGGAGCATATAATCCGCGGCGGAGCCGCCACCGCTTTTGCTTTGCGGCTCTGTGCCGCCCGTGGGCTGTTCATTCTTTTTGCTTGTAGTCTGTCTTCCATAGCGGAGCTGGTAGCGCACGGGGGAGTTTGCTTGTGGTGCTTTGCATTTGTCTGCGCGTTCCTGTTGGCATTGTGTGGTTTTTCCGCACCCGTGGCGCAGCCACTTCTGTCGACCGGGGCCCCCGGCCCTCTACTTGATATTAGGACATTATTCCGTCATGGCGCACATCGGCATGAGTAAGAATGTCCATGAAATCAGCCACAATGGGCTGGTCTATGTGTACCCAGACGGCAGCACAGACATCCTTTGCTGCACCGCTCCCATCTTCCGCGAGCCCGGTTGGGAAGCTGCGGGATGGGATGAAGCGCGGGCTGTGCCCGCGCCCCGCGAAGCGGGCAAGAAGTCCGAAGGCGCGGATATGGTTCGCAGCATGAGGCGAGCCCGGGCGAAGCTTCGCCGCCTTGCATTGGCGAACGGATTCGAGTACTTTGTGACCCTGACCCTCGACCCCGCCAAGATAGATCGCTATGACGGCGCAGCCGTCACTAAGGCTCTGGGCCGATGGTGTGACAACATGGTGCGGCGGCATGGGCTGCGCTACATTCTTGTGCCGGAACGGCACAAGGACGGCGCGTTTCACTTCCACGGCTTCATGGCCGGGCCCGGCCTGAAGGCCGTGGACAGCGGCATAAAGTGGGATGACCGCCCGGTGTACAATCTGCCACAATGGAGCTACGGCTTTACCACGGCTCAACGGCTGTATGGAGATTATCATGCGGCGGTGGGGTACTGTTGCAAGTACATCGGCAAGCAGGACGCGGAGCGTCCGCTGGGCCGATGGTATTACTCCGGCGGACAGTTGGCAGAACCACACAAAGTGTGGTGTGATTTGGAGTATGGAAGTATTGAAAATGCCGTGGAATTTACGATTCCCGGTGCAAAATTGAAGATTTCACGTTAATTGGAGGAAAAAACATGGTAAATCAGAAGAAATTGGATGAAGTTTTGACGCTTTGCGGTCTGCGTGACAATTTGAGCGGTACCGAAATGGTTCGGATTGCGGTGGAACATTACCGGCCCTGCATGAGCATAACAAAGGAGCTTTACCCTGCGATTGCTCAGGCGGTCAACAGCACTCCATGCCGGGTGGAGCGGAGTATCCGACACGCGATTGAAACCGGGTTTGACCGATGTGGGTGGGACAGAGATGTTCAGACCATGTTCGGCAATACGATTGACCCCAACAAGGGCAGACCTTGCAACAGCGAATTTATCGCGCGACTGGCGCGGATTTGCCGGGATGGGCTTGGGGTATGAGAACGGAATACCTATTGCAGAGAGAGGTCGAGCACGTGCGCGACCTCTTGACGTATGAGAACAGGCTTGTCATGCGGGTACTTTTGCACACCGGGCTTAGGGTAGGGGATGTGCTTCAGCTGAGGCCGGAACAGTTGCGGCCTAACTTCTGGATTACGGAACAGAAAACCGGGAAACGGAGACAAGTGGGCTTGCCGGAGCCCCTGCTTTCCGATTTGAAATCGGCAGCAGGGGCGGAGTGGGTGTTCCCCGGAACAGACCCTCGGAAACATCGAACCCGGCAGGCGGTCTGGAAAGACGTGAAGCGGGCGGCGGCGGCTCTGCGGTTAACTGCGAACGCTGGACCCCATAGCGCGCGGAAAGTTTACGCAGTGGAGCTTTTGAAGAAGTACGGAGATATTGACCGAGTTCGGCGCGCTCTGAATCATGGCGGGCTGGAGGTTACGCTAATCTATGCCATGGCTGACAAACAGCTATGCTCTAAAGGGCGGCGGCGGAGAAGTCGGCCCGGACGGAAAAGGGCTTGACAACTGCGCCCGCTTCTGGTAGTATCGTGTCGAGAGGAGGTGGCGAGCGCAGAGGCGAACGACACAAAACCATTATTTTGTTGACCGGAACCGGGGAGGCCCGGAGCGGCCTTGGAGGGTTGGCGGTATGACTGCCGACCACTTTTTGCGGAGGTCGCCAACGCAACAAAATAAAAATTTTGTTGCGTTCGGAGTGGGTTTATGTTATAATATCAATATCAAGGTTGTTCAGATGCCTTTAGGAGTTTTTTCGGGCTTTTCAGCCCCTATCAGCCATGAACACTACAAATCATTACTTAGGAGGTCCATATGCAACGTTATTACGACTGTCCTCAAATTCTCCGAGATTTTCTGACCTATCACGAAACCATCAAGGGTCAATCTCAACTAACTATTTCCGAATACTATTTGGATCTTCGTATGTTCCTGCGCTTCATAAAGCTCATGCGAAACAATATGCCCATCAAATCACGTCTTGAGGATATTCCGATTAAAGATATTGACATTGCCTTTATTCGACAAATTACAACTTCTGATATCTTTGATTTTTTGTCCTACCTTGCCAGCGACCGCACCGCAGATCCTGACGTTCCTGCGCCGGAATACGGCATTAGTGCAGCCTCCCGCGCACGTAAGCTTTCCGCCATCAAATCCTTCTATAAATATCTAACTGTGCGTACCAAGCTGTTACAGGACAATCCGGTGGCTGATTTGGAGTATCCCAAACTACGTAAAAGCTTGCCGAAATATCTGACAATGGAGCAATCCGCAGCACTTTTGCAGGCTGTTTCCGGTCCAAACAGCAAGCGGGATTACGCAATATTGATGTTATTTTTAAACTGCGGAATCCGTCGGAGCGAGCTTGTGGGACTAAATTTGTCGGATGTATATGAGGACAGAATCCGTGTCATCGGCAAAGGAAATAAGGAAAGAATTGTATATTTTGGAACCCCCTGCCGAAAAGCTCTTGACGTCTACCTTGCCGAACGCAACAAAAAAATACTCTCTGACAATCGGGCGCTGTTTGGCTCCCGCAACGGAAATCGCATTAGTGTGGAAGCTGTTCACCGACTCGTAAAGAAAGCCCTTTTGCAGGCTGGATTAGATTCAACACAGTTCTCCGCCCACAAGTTGCGCCATACCGCTGCAACCATGATGCTGTCCGGCGGTGTGGACGTGAAGACAGTTCAAGAAGTTTTAGGTCACGAAAACCTAAATACTACCCAGATTTACACCCATATTGAGAACACTGAGCTGAAAATTGCTGCAGAGGCCAACCCCCTATCAAAGTTGGATTTTACAGAAAAATAATCAAAACAAAGAGCTGGCTTGAATTGAGCCAGCTCTTCCCTATTATGTTTCTTCAGGCTCATTTTGTGGCTTATTGATGCGGAAAAATTCAATCGTTTGCTGCAATTCTTGCGGATTAACACCACTACAAACAGCAACGTGGAAGTATTTATCAGATTCCGTTTTATTATCTTCCAAAGCATAAATAACCGTCAACAGACTAGCCGATTGATGCATCTTTGGGTTGATTTCCAACGCTTTTAAAGCAAAAGGAATTGCTTCCGAAAACTTGTACATCTGGAAATGCGCCTGTGCGATATTATTATATGCAAAAGCATTGCCGGAATCGTATTCCAATGCTCTTTCGTAACTCTGAAGAGCCTTCTCAACATTGCCCGTGCGCATTTGCACTTGACCCATATTGGAATAAATGCGACTGTCTTCAAGGTTCATATTTATCAATTGTCGATATACGTGCTCCGCCTGATCATACAAATGCATATCTGTTAAGCCAAGGGCGGTAAACAGATTCACGGCATAATGATCTGCCCCGGTCTGGCACAAGGGCTTTAGCTCCGACAAATATTTGATGGCCTTTTTGAGTTTGTTTTCATTATACAAACGAACCGCACAAAGAAGCTTGTTTCGCCAAAACGGCTGTGCAGTAAAAGCATCTCTTAGAATCTCGTTAAATTGAGCATCGTAAAACTTTAATGAGTAACGCCCAGGTCCCTTCATTCTTACCAATCCCGCCAGACAGAGAAATACAATACTCATTGTTCGGAATAAATGCTTCGTCGGAGGAGTGTGATTCCATGCCAAATCATAGACATAAAGAGCAATAATTGCCAGCATTAATAGGACAAGGATGATTCTTAAGATTATCTTGCTCATTTTGTTCTCCTTACATCGCAATTTCAATTGCTTCCCGGAGGTTTTTGACCCGATATACAGTTAAGCCTTCGGGAACGTCCAACTTTTCAGCGCTGTTTTTAGGAATAATACATTTTTTAAACCCTAGTCTAACAACTTCTTGCAGCCTTTGATTCAGATGGGACACGGAGCGGACTTCTCCGGTCATACCCACCTCCCCTATCGCCACCAAATCATCAGCAATGGGCTGATCACGGTAGGACGACGCCACAGAAAGCACAACCGGCAAATCCGCACCGGGCTCATCCAGTCGCAGGCCTCCAATGACGTTTAAATATGCATCAAAAAGGCTCAGGCGAAGGCCTGCACGCTTTTCCGCTACTGCCATAAGCAGGACAGCCCGATTAAAATCGATGCCGTCGGCGGCCCGTCTTGGCACGTTAAATGTGGTCTTAGTTACCAACGCCTGCACTTCCGCCAGAATGGGACGAGTACCTTCCATCACACAGGCCACACAGGTGCCGGATGCGCCTTCCGGTCGACCTGCCAGGAGCATTTGAGAGGGGTTCGGTACCTCAGATAGTCCGGAATCAAGCATTTCGAACACGCCAATTTCATTGGTAGAGCCAAAGCGATTCTTCGCCGCCCGGAGCAGTCGGTAGCTGGAATTCGGGTCGCCCTCGAAATACAGAACGCAGTCAACCATGTGTTCCAAGACCTTGGGACCGGCAATATTCCCATCCTTATTCACATGACCCACCACGAAAACAGTGATGCCCTGAGATTTGCTCAGCTGCATCAAGGACATCGTACAGTCCTTCACTTGAGAGACACTTCCAGGCGAGGAGTCATTGTCTTCATTATAGAGGGTCTGGATGGAGTCTACAATCAAAATATCTGGACGCGAGCCCTCCACAGCCTCCAGAACGTCCGAAAGGCGGGTCTCAGAGAGAATATACAGGTTCTCTGGTGCAACCCCCAGGCGGATGGCCCGAAGCTTCAGCTGGCGCTCGCTCTCCTCACCGGATACGTAAAGCACGCTTCGGCCCTTGCACAAACTGTTGCAAATCTGCAACAACAAAGTGGATTTACCAATACCAGGAGCACCACCAACCAGCACCAGGCTTCCGGATACAGCTCCTCCGCCCAGGACCCGATTCAATTCCCCCATACCGGTGGAGAACCGAATTTCCGAATCAGTATCCACATCGGTAAGCTTCTGGGGAACACGACTGACTCCCACAGGAGCAGACTTCGCCCGACCGGGAGCTACAGGCTTTTCAATATGTTCTTCCAGGGTATTCCATGCGCCGCAGCCCGGGCATCGTCCCACCCATTTTGGAGTTTCATTGCCGCAGGAGGTGCAGAAAAATACAGTTTTAGCCTTCGCCATGTTGACCGCTCCTTGAAATCTATTGACCTAATTATACCAGTTTCCTGGTATAGGGTCAAGGGTTTGCAATAGAAAACTGCCCCACAGATGTGGGGCAGTTAATTGATTTAAGGAATTAGAACTCCTTCTTCTTGCCGATGATGACGGCGCCAGCGGTGGCAGCCATCAGAGCAACAACAACAGCGCCCAGGCCCAGGTCACCGGTGCCGGGGATGGGGTCCTCGGGATCTTCAACAGGAGGATCAACGGGCTCTTCAACCAGGGAATACAGAGCCATCTTGAACAGATCTTCCTTACCCTCGCCGATGGTGCCGTAGGAGCTCCAGTTGCCCTTAGAGTCGTACCACTCAACGTAGTTACCGCGGACAGCATTCTTGATGTAGTACAGGCCATCGCCAGCCTCTTCCAGAATCCAAGTGTCGTTCACTTCGTTCAGAGGCATGCTGGAGTACTCAGCGCCCATAGCCAGCTTGTTGTCGCCGTTGGAAATGGTGATGATGCCGTTCTCATCACAGGTAATGGTCCAGATTTCAGCGTCAGTGTAACCAGTCAGCTTGCCGTCAGCCAGAGTCACATCCACACCGTTGTTGTAGAAGCCGGTATAAGCGGAGGACAGAGCCTTGTTGAAAGCGGGGGCGTAGATAACATACTCACCGCTCTGGATGATGACAGGCTTAGTCTCGGGCTCATCGGGCTCATCGGGAACATCGGGAACATCGGGAACATCGGGCACATCGGGAGTGTCTTCGTCAACCACGGTAATTTCGCTGGCATTGGTGTTGCGCAGCTGCAGCTTCGCATTGAAGCAACCAACAGCGGCGTAAACATCAACCTTGTCACCGACCTTAATGCCTTCGGCAACAGCCTTATAAATCTGGATGGAATTGGTGCCATCAGTCACGGTAATGTTGGGGTTAGCGTAAGCACCGTTGTTGTCGAAAACTTCGGTAACAGTAACGCCAGACAGCTTGATATAGGTGCAAATATCAGCAGCGGTCAGAGAGTCGATGGTGGTCTCGTTAGCGACCAGATCGATACCCTCGGATTTCTCGTAGGAACCGTTCAGCTGAGTCAGGCCGTTGTAAACAGACTTGGTGCCGGTGCCGATGATGGTATCACCAACAGCGATGCCCTCAACATTGGCGGAGTTGCGGATGCAGATACCGCCGGTTTCGTCCATGATATAGATATTCTTGCCGCCTTCAATACAGGTCACAACACCCTTAACCTTGAAGCTGTCGCCATCCTTGCCGGCCAGAGCAACAGCAATGTCGCTAAGCTCAGGCTCAGCGGGCTGCTCGGGAACCACGGGGGTATCAGGAGTAGCGGACTCATTGCCGGCGTAAACGGTCATCTCTCTGATGCGGGTTTGCTTGGCCAGGTTCGTAACAGTGTAAGAGTTGGTGGGGGCAGCAAAAGCGATGGTAACGATGTAGTTCGCACTGATAGTATCTGCTGCGTAGGTAATGGTAGCCGCGGCATCGCCGGGATTATCTACCCAAACCTGGGCATAGCCCTCGGTGGGGCAAACCAGCACGATAGAGGTCATGCCAGGATACTCAATGGTCACATTCGTCTTTGCGTACAGACGGATGGGGTTGACATAGTCCTTAATGGGCTGAGTGGATTCGCCTCTTTCGTTGGTCAACTTAATGCCGTTGGCTTCCCAAGTCTGCAGATTTTCATCCTGCATGGTACGGGAAGAAGCATCGGCAAAGCTGAGAGTAGCGGGATCTTTCGCTGCACTAGCGAAGACGGCCAGACCCAGAACCAGAGTCAGGCACAGGATAATGCTGATGAGTTTCTTCATTATGTATTTCCTCCTTTGTATTTTGAAGGGGTCTCCCCTCTTCCAAGCAATTTATTGCTTACTATAAAAATAACATTTTCTAACGTAAAATGCAATACAAATTTATAAATTTTTCACATAATTTCCTGATTGATTTGTCTGCTGACGGAAACGGCGATGATGGAAACCAGTCTTTTCTGGTAAGCAGCGGCTCGGAGTCGGGCTTCTTCCTCCGGATTTGTCAAAAACCCACACTCAATCAAAATACCAGGCTTCAGAATGTTTCGCATAAGATAGATACCACTGGAGCTTTTACATTTACGGTTACTGTCCGGGTCGAGCGCGGACACCAGCTGGGTTTGCAATTTTTGGGCGACTGTTTCACTAATCTCATCATCAGCATAAAAAACCTGAGGTCCATGGTAACGAGAATCGGGAAAAGTGTTCTGATGGATAGAGATAAGCACCGCGTTTTCCGTTTCATTGACTATTTTTACCCGTTGTTTCAAATCGGAGACCTTTTTTGCTGCAATGGTTTCTCCTTCTGTATAAATCGAAGTGTCTGATCTGCGAATCATCCGGGTATCGCAGCCCAGAAACTGCATCATGCATTCCAAGCGCAAGGCGATTTCAAGGTTCAGCTGGCTCTCCAGAACCCCAGTACAGGAGGTTGCGCCGCCGTCTACGCCTCCGTGCCCCGCATCGATGATATAGCAGATACGATTTGGTATCGGCGCGGTTTCTATCATAACTGTCACCGCCCGACTCCCCATTCGGGCGATTCCCAAGCAGCCTGCGGTTACAAAAACATAAGCAATAATTAAAATCAGCGTTCGTTTCATACGCTTCACCTCCCCTGTCATAACTATGTCCCCTGGTGCACCAATATACGTCCGGCGTCATAGAATGACCCGGAACGACAGTTCCCAGCAAAATAACAGGAGGAATGACGCGTGAACAAAAAAGCCGAATACCAGGGCTTTATGGGACGCCTGCCCGCAAAAGCACCCCTGGCGAACCCCTTTGTCCCATTTCAGAACGAAAGCCCGCCCATGTATGAGCCCAGAAAAGCACTGATTCGTGGTACGGTATACTCCGGACTTGATTTGCCATTTATGGGCCGAGTCAACACCAAAGAGCGGAATATTACGCCGAAAACGGAGCTTCAAACCTTAGCCTTTATGATACAGGAGCTGGCGCTGTATCTGGATACGCACCGCGAGGACAAGGAAGCATTGGAGCTTTATCAAGCCTATCAACGGATGTATCATCAGGCTACCATGGAATATTCCCGCCAGTGTGGTCCTATGAACCACCATATCCCAACCGAGGGCGAATACCGCTGGCTGGATGATCCGTGGCCCTGGGAATACTGCGCCAATAAGGAGGCCTGAATATGTTTATTTATGAAAAAAAGCTTCAATACCCTGTGAAGATTGCTCGTCCGAATCCCCGGCTGGCATCCATTATCATCTCCCAGTACGGCGGACCCGATGGTGAACTGGGTGCCTCCTTACGCTATTTATCTCAGCGTTATTCTATGCCCTTTGATGAGTTGAAGGGATTATTGACAGACATCGGAACGGAGGAACTTGGGCATCTGGAGATGATTGGCGCCATTGTGCATCAACTTACCCGGAATATGAAGGATGAGCAGTATCGAGATCCTGCGTTTGCGCCTTATTTTGTAGACCACACCGCAGGCGTGTATCCCACTGCGGCCTCTGGGTTCCCTTGGAGCGCCGCCAGCATGCAGGTTAAAGGTGATCCCATCGCTGATCTTTCGGAGGATTTAGCGGCAGAGCAAAAAGCCCGGGTGACCTATGATAACATTCTCCGCCTTTCGGATGATCCCGATGTAAACGATGTAATCAAATTCCTTCGGGAACGGGAAATCGTTCACTTCCAACGATTTGGCGAGGCCATGCAGTTGCTTCGGGAAAAGCTAAATCAGAAGAACGTATATTTCATGAACCCAGCCATTGATATGTGACCTCAAAATAAAGCAAGCCCCGGACGCCTTGTGAAGTAGTCAATAGTTAGTAGACACAAAATTTCTTATGCCACCAGTTCTGTTCTAAACAGGACTGGTGGTTTTCCTTTTAATTTACGGACAGGCCGCTCGTAGTTGAAATAATAGATTGCTTGTTCAATAGTGGCTCTC
>JBGVDR010000137.1:0-2605 GCA_045119455.1 Faecousia sp. | reverse complement strand
GTTCTCAGTGCACACAAGGAGCAGTCAACTTAGGAACATATGCTGTGAGTCGACCTCTCCTTGATGTGGGTGTTGTAAACGGACAGGATATGACTACTGAGGCGGCCATAACAAAGCTCCATTATTTGTTCAGTTGCGATTTGACTTCTGACCAAATTAAATGCGAAATGGAGCATAATTTGCGCGGAGAACTTACGGAACCAACACTAGAACATTATGCTTGATAAGATCTAATTTCTGTAAAATTGCATAGTATTCTCCTCCCTCCCTTTTTATGGGCGTCCCGGTTAATTAAATGGGATGCCCAAACTCTTGTGTATTGAGGTGTAGTAAGAACTTGTTTGTTACCCATATTTTTACCCTTACGATTACCCTTAAGGGGAAACACACAAAAAGAACAGTTGAAAATAATGGAATAAATGGGATGAAAATGGTGTTTTAGAAACACAAAAGTTTCAAAAACACCATATATTCCAGAAACCTGGAATTCAAGTCCTAGTGCCCCTGCCAGAAAAGTCCGACAGCCTGTGCTGTCGGACTTTTCTGTTTTTTCGGTTGCGAACGTTTATGAGATTTGATATAATTGATACATATTTAGAAAATAGGAGCGATTTTTATGCTGTTTGTTCAATATCCCCCCTGCAGCACCTGCAAGCGGGCGAAGGCCTTTCTGGATGAAAAAGGGGTCGTCTATATCGATCGCAACATCAAAACCGAGCCACCCACCTACGAGGAACTGAAGGCTTGGTACGAAAAAAGCGGACTGCCACTGAAGCGATTTTTCAACACCAGCGGGCTTGTCTATAAATCCCTGGACTTAAAAAACCGCCTGCCTAACATGACCGAGGAGGAGCAGTTACGACTGCTCGCATCCGACGGTATGTTGGTCAAGCGTCCCATCCTTGTGGCCGAAGACAAGGTGCTGGTGGGCTTCAAAGAGCAGGAATGGTAAATCATTTGGGCGTGCAGCATTTGAACTGCACGCCCTTGGTTTATTTTTCTCTGTTAATAATCGTCTTAACCACCGTTTCCACCATTTCAATAGCCAGCACAATCAGCACGCACACCAGGAAGATGTTCTGCAATCTATCCGGGGTGAACACCTTGGGAAGATCCGCCTCATTAACTGCAGCAGACAGCTTTACAATCAGCTCCGGATTCACCAGAGAGAAGCAGGTCAGCCACAGGACTGCCGCAACCGCGGAAATGGAATTGGTCACCAGCGTGGTCACCAGCACCGCCCGGTTATACTGCCGCTCCATGAGCTTGACAATCTCGCAGACGATGCCGCAGCCGGACATCAGCACAATCAGATACCAGGAATCCCGCAGAGCTTCCGCCTTGAACAGAGGTATAATTTCACTACTTTCCTTGAATACCGCACAGAACACTTGGGGAAAGCCAAGGAACAGAATCGGGGAAATTGTGCTGAACACAATGCCCACAATACTCTCCGCAATGGAAATCTGATTCTTTTTCTTGGGCACGGAGGGCAGATTGTCCAGACTGAAAACGCCATCCAACTTAACGCCCTTGCGATAGAATGCCGCAAACAGCAGAGTCAAACCACCAAACACCGCCAGACCCACGGACCAAATACGGCCCAGATACTCTGCAATGGCCATGTACCAGGTCTGAGGCTCCATAATCTGCATCACCACACTGCCAATGGTCAAGCCAGCCGCCACGCAAATCAAAACCGTAGTCAGCACAAATTTATACATGGAGTAATAGGGCTGACCAATCAAGCACTTCTCGCCGTCATCGGTATACTTTGCGTACAGCTCCTGGGGACTGCCCAGTTCCGTCAATACCACCCGGATGTCCTTCTCCGTGGGGGTCCGCTCGCCGCAACGCTCCATGAGCATATCGTCAATCAGGCCGTACAGTTCCTTCTGCACATCCTCACGCACCTTGCGGTTCATGCGTTTGGTGACCGCATATACATAGCGGTCAATCAAATCATTCTTCATTCTCTCTTCCCTCCAACATTTCGTTGACATTTTTCGAAAATTCATTCCAATATTTTGCGGTCTTTTCCAATACTTCCTGCCCCTCCGGGGTGATTCGGTAGTATTTTCGGGGTTTTGCCTCCCCGGTGTCCCACTGACTTGTCAGCAGGCCCTGCCCTTCCAGCCGCCGCATCAGCGGATAGAGCGTGTTCGCGTCGATAGAAACGGACCGATCATTGAGCCGTTTCACAAGATCATAGCCGTATCTGGGTTCCTTCAGCTGGCTGAGCACCAGCAGAATCAGCGTTCCTCGCCGCAGTTCCAAAACCAAACCCGATACCGTTTCGTCAATGTTCATAGCCCACCTCGCACTTTGTTGTGTGACCACAGTATACTGTATATCGCACAGTATGTCAAGCATTATTTTCCTATTTTAAAAAATATTATTTGGACACAAAAAACAGCTGCCAGAGAATCTCAGCAGCCCTTGTATGAGGAATGAAGCGTTGGAACGATAAATGATTGTTTGCGGGCATGGCCCGCGGCAAATCGCGTCACCTACCCAGGCGGTAATCGAACACCTTTGGGCACACTCGGTAACGAACGGCTCTGTAAATCGTACAGAAATGTCTGTCATCGCGAGGGCCTTTAGG
>JBGVDR010000136.1:0-5433 GCA_045119455.1 Faecousia sp. | reverse complement strand
GCCAGGAACGCCGATCGCTGGATCAATGTTAACAACTTTCTGTAAAGCCATTTTCAATTTCTCCTATAGGTTTTTAGTCAATTCTAACGCGGTCGAGAACCGAGCCAAGAATAGTTTGTTTTGCAGGTGCGGCCGGCTTTGAGTCGGTTGCAAGCTGCTTTTTATGCCCTGCATTATAAGCCATAAAGGCGTCGCGGGCGGTTAATCTGTTGCAGTTAATACCTAACTGTTTGCAGGCGTCAAGGTATACCTCTTCGGCGGCGTCGTATGCAGTAGCTTTGATTTTACCGAGTACGCCTTTTACATCTTCGGCGGCCTCTGCGATTGCGTTCATACGCTCTTTAACCTCTGCGGTGATCATGTCGTAAGCGTCCAGGGCGTCGCTGTAGCCGTTAATACTGTCGTGAGCCATTTCCTTGCCTGACTGATCGCCGTATTTAATACCGGCAATAAACGCATTTTTAACCACATCGTCCTCATTTTCAAGGCCGCAGGCTTTGATTGCATCCTGGATCAGCTTATCCATGCGGGCGTCGGTATCTTTCACCTTTTCGGTTTCGGTTTCCACTTCGGCGGTTTCGTCGATATCCCCGTCCTCAGCCTTTACCTTTTCAGTGACTTCGGCCTCGGCCTCGGTTTCGTCGTCGATTTCGTCCTCGTCGTCGATTTCGTCCTCGTCGTCGATTTCGTCCTCGTCGTCGCTTTCACCTTCTGCGGACTCCACGCCTTCGATCAGTTCCGGCTTTTTGGTTTCCCTGGTTTCCACTTCTGCGGTCTCCTCGGTTTCCTCTTCGTCTTTCAGCTCTTCTGGCTTTTCGTCTTTGCAGGCGTCGCCTTTGAACTTTTCACCCAGGGCCATGATTGACTCGCGGATCTCTTTTTTCTCATCCTCAGTCACACGATCGCCCAGCTTGCCTATAATGCCGTCCACGGCGCCGTCAAGCGTATCTTCGCTTTTTTTCTGCAGGGCTAAAAGTGCCTGCAGTGCCGCGGTGGCGTTTTTCAAGATCTCTTTTTCATCCATTTTATTTACCTCAGCTTTGGTTTTTGGAATTGGTTTTGAATCGTAAACCAGCACATCCTTTCCCGCGCGTCCCTCTTCAACCAGTGCAATGTGATTGGCGCGGATATTACGCATTATAAAATCGTAAGGCTTGCCGTCGAACGTACCTTTTTTAAATTCAGGCTTGTATTGATATGCTAAAGACAACTCACGCATAAAGCCGTTATTGATTACGCTCTTAGCCTTATCATCGTAAATTGTCATAGAGTTAAACAGATAAGGGCGTTTCCACTCTGCATCGGTGCCGGCGGCCCCTACACGGGTCTCCTTTGCCGGAGCGTCCGCAAAGTCAGGATGGTGGCGGAACTGTACGGGGATCCCGTTTAAACTCTCTACCGTTTCCGGTTTGCTCAGTTCCTCCGCAGATCTGTACCCGTAATAGGTTTTATCGGCCTGGAGGCCCGCAGCCTCCCAGCCTGGGATCTCGCGGCCGTAATAAGGTGCGACCTGCTCTTTGGTGAACGGTGAATATTTGATGTGCATAAAACCGTTAGAGTCGATAGATCTAACACTTTTAGCGTCAAATGCCATGGTATCAACGATCATTTTTTCTTTTTTCTCCCGGTTTTCTTCGGTTTAATTGTCTGCGGCGCAAATTCCTTTTCAATCTGTGCCATGTCAAAATCTAACTGCATCTGCACGCCACGCGGGGTTGTCTTTTTGTGCCGCGTATAAGTGCGCTTTTTCTTAATTGTCCGCTTTCTCGGCTTTGTTTCAAATTCCAGCTCCCGCTGGCCTTTTTTCTCCGGAGCCTCTGTGATGTAGGTCCGCATTTCCTTAAGCGGCGGCGGCGTCACATTCGCGATCAGTTCCGGCATTTTTGCCCGGTAAATGCACCGGCAAAATGGCAACTCACCGCATTGGATGTTTTTCTCGACCTCCGGATCGTATATTCCGGTTCGCAGGTCATAAGCCTGGCCGTTCAGCTTTATGTGGGCCTCGCGGCTTGTATACTGTCCGGGTACGTGGATCCAAACGGCCTCAGTTATTCCCAGGGCTAAATCGTTGCCGCGCTGAATAGCCTGATTGAGCTTGATCGACTGGTCAAGGGCTACACGCTTAGCCCGTGCCGGATCAAAACCCTCAACGCTCCGCAGCAGTCTTTCAATATCCGTGATAGTCACGCCGGCGCTCAGGCTCTCGGCCATGATATCCTGGATCTTCTGCAGTTCGCGGCCGCCTATTTTGCTTATTAGCTCGGTCTGGTCACGGATAAATCCGGGGATCATTCCGCGGACCTCAGGCGCAACATACTGGCCCCAGTCTGTGGGCTCGGTCCAGTGTTCTGCAATAAAGCCTTCGCTCATTCCGGCCGTTTTCAATGCATCCTTTTGTGCGGTGGTCGTATCGCGTACGGTTGCATTGGTGAACCAGTCGGCAGCAGCTTTTATGCTGCTTTGCGCCTTAACCATAAGCGCCGCGGCGGTATCTGCGGCCTTTTTGGTGAACCCTTTGATCCAGTCCCCGATCCCGGCGTCCTGTGCAAGCTCTACACGGCCGGCATAATTACTAGATCTCAAGTTATATAATATAACTAAAATCAAGGCTTTGTTCACGCGATTTATTGATTGCGTGATCAAGTTCGCATATTTGCGTGAATTTCCTTGATTCGGCTCCACTGCTCTGCGGTAACGGCGGCGAGATTTTGAAAAAATGCTAGGCCTGCGGCGCGTCTGACTCATGCTCAACCATCCAGTTTGCTATCACGTTTTGATCGATCTCCGGCTCTGCGGCGTTTTTCGGTGCCGGTTCATCGAGCATCCACAATGCCTTAATTGCCGGATCTCCCGCAAGGTCCTCAGCGGTTCCCACTTCTGCGCCGGCGTTCGACTGCGGTAAATCATCAGGGATAAAACCGAGTTTTGTCTTTTTATCTTCCTTAACAGCTTTGCGGACTTCCTCCGCGCTCAAAACATTAGTTTGCAGTAAGCTGTTTAACATGCTAACGCGGGCGGCGGCGGTCTGTACGTCGGCCTGATCATCCTCGGCGCCCAGTGCGTTAAATTCAAAAGATATTGACTGATCGATCGTGCCGGTTGTTGTTAACTGAATAATATCTAAAATCTTCTGTATGCCGTCGCGTAAAAGTTCCTGCTTGCTCATAACGTGATCGTAATAGTTCCGGATATCGCTCTCCCCGGTGGCATTAAATCCGGACGGGCTTATGCCCAGTAGCTTAACCGCTGGGGTACGGTTAATCGCTGCGATAAATTCAAGCTGCTGGCGTACGATGTCAGTCACGCCGGAGATCGTCAGGGTGATGTTTTTGATATCTTCCGCGTTGCGGTCGCATACAACAACTGAGTCATTATTGCGGTATCTGCTCAGCGCCAGCATCTTTGCATCCATCTGCTGCACGCCGTCGGAGGAGGTCAAAAGGTCCTCCGTGTTAGTCTGATATACGAGCAGATTAAGTTTTTCAAGAATACCCGCTACAGATACGCGGGCGCGGTTCCAGTGCAGCACATAATCCCATAGGATTTGTGCCTGCGGAATACCCAGGAAATTATACGCCGGCCTTAACAGTGTAGGCGGCAGGTTGTCACGCAGAATAATAAGGCGGCTGTGATGTACACGGCGGCCCAGGATCAGCCAGTAGTCCGGGTCGCTCATATAGTTTTCTTTGAGCGGATCGGATGCGTTGTAAATGCCGGGAGCAGCAACAACCGGATCAATCAGTACAAATTTAACCTTTGTACCCTGTTTGATCTCATCGCTTTTATCGCTTATCTGCAGCGGCAGTGACGGATCATCCGTTCCAGTGTCAATGTAAATGAAAGCCCCGCCCATATAGCCCTGGGTAGCATAGGCGCGGTTATAGAGTCGCCGGATGTTCAGTCCGTCCATTTTTTCCGCCAGCGTATCAAGCAGTTCATTGTCGGTTTCGTCGCCGCCGGTGATCGTTATCCATTCCCTGGTAATATCATCCGCAACTGTTTGGATCGCGGTGCGGATCATACCGTTCTGGGCTATCTGCTGCAGTGCACCGTAACCGATAAAGGACTGTGAAGGGTATTGACCTAAATCGGTGCTGTGCTGCATAAGGCTTTCAAAAATCTGAGTAAAACCAAACTCAAAGGCAGAGTCCTGCGCCAGCTTTTCAGCGTTAAGGCGCTCAGCCTCGGTAGGGTCTTTGCTGTCGTATGCCATTGTTCGCGGCAGCGCAAAAAACTTTTTAACATCTTCCAGAGTCTTGATCGGTCCGACATTGCCGGACTCAAACGGGGTACGCAGGGCCGCCGCAAGGTCCTCAGTGAAAATCTTTTTGTCTTTAGCCATAATTACCTCCTCACGCGTAAAGCGGCCATATTGTCGGCGGATATGCGGCCGCCGGTTTGTAGATCGGATAATGCCTGGGTCATGGAGTCCACCTGGTCATCGTGAACGCCGGCCGGAAAACTTAAAAGCTCGGCGGTAAAATCCTGTACCCAGGGGCAGATCTCCGGCGATGGTATATAAACATTGTGGGCCTCCCACAAGGTTGCGATCGCGCTTGCGCGGGCCTCTTTGCTTTCCGTAGGATTGATCGGGATCAGTCCGGTGACCTGCTTTTTCAATGCTGATATTATCGCCGCGCCGTTCGCCTTTTCCTCAACAAGTTTTCTAATTACGCCGTTATGTTTGCGAGCAAAATCACAAAACCGCTGCAGCGTTTCGACAAAGTCCCAACGACCGCGAACCTGGTCAATAAGGTAAAACGATCCCTGATACCGTCCCCAGCACGATCCTACCACATAATCGCTCGTTTTTGAGTCTTTGAAGGTCATATCCCAGGACAGAACCTTTTTGTCAAAAAACGGCGGTAATTCTTTGTAGTACTGGATCCATGCCTTTTTGAATGTTCCGCCGCCCTCCGGTACCGGGTGCTGCTGATACATAGCCGCCCACAATTCAGATCCGATTTGTGCCTTAATCGCCGTAAGTGCTAGCAGATTATACCGCTCAGGGTGCAGGGCCTCCCCCTCTTTGCGATACTTCTCATCATGCTCAGCTATTGCCGGGTAATTGATAACATGATATTGATCGCCGCCGTGCGCTGCTTTCTCCAAAAGGTGGCCCACTAGATCGTCAGTGTGCCAACGTGTGCACATAACGATCACGCCGCCGCCCGGTGCCAGTCGCGTGTAGGCGGTGGAGGCGTACCAGTCATGCACGCGGCTGCGCATAGTGGCGCTGTAGGCCTCCGCTTTGTCTTTGTGGGGGTCGTCGATAATCAGGATATCCGCGCCCATACCTGTGATGCCGCCGCCAACGCCCGCGCTGCGGTATGACCCGCGATAGTGCACGATCTCGAATTTATCGGTTGTTTTCTTATAGGCTCCCGTGTCTCCGGTCTTGGCCGTGGCCTCTTTGCTCGCAAGGAAAACAAA
>JBGVDR010000135.1:0-47646 GCA_045119455.1 Faecousia sp. | reverse complement strand
CCCCGGTGGGGTGTTGCTTGCCGCCGGCTCGACGGCGGCAACACGAAGATTCTGTCAAGTCCTGTTGCCCGCACCAATAAGAAAGAGGGGGCTAAGCCCCCTCTTTCTTATTGGAGAAAAGGCAACGGACTCGAACCTATCTAAATGCAACACCCCGGTGGGGTGTTGCTTGCCGCCGGCTCGACGGCGGCAACACGAAGATTCTGTCAAGTCCTGTTGCCCGCACCATAAAAGCACACCCCTCCGGAGTATGCGGAGGGCGTGTCGAAAAACCTGTCATTGCGAGCAAGTGCGCACACCAGCCGGCGGGCTGGTTCACGATGACAGCATAGTTTCGGGCTCTGGGGTTGCATTTTCTGTCGCAATTTGGTATATTGGATTAAGTGCAGCGACAATTACATAATTAAGGAGCGCATTATGAAAGAATTTTTCGGCTTTGGCGGCTTTCAGCGTCCTGCGGAAGGCTATTTTTCCTGGCAGCATCTGACCTTTGTTTCCATTCTGATGGTGATTATGGTCGCCACAGCAATCATCCTGGGCCGGCGGAATCGCCATCGGGATGACCGGGTGAAGAACCGGATTCTCATCGGCGCGGCGCTGGCCATCGACGGCTTTGAGCTGTTCAAGATTGTTATCAACTGCATCGATGCAAAGGACCCCATGAACTGGGTCTACGATTTGCCCCTGTTTCTGTGCAGCATCCAGCTGATTACGATTCCCCTGGCGGCATTCACCCGGGGTCGGATGAAGGAAGCAAGCCTGGATTTCGTCAGTATTTTCGGTCTACTGGGTGCGGTGATGGGCACCTATCTGGCGGGCAACAACTACGGCACCTACCCGGTGCTGTCTTTCCCAAATGTGGTTTCCGGCATTACCCACTCGATTTCCGGCTTTGCGGCGCTGTACATCTTTCTTTCCGGTATGGCCAGCCTGAAGAAGCGGAACACTCCCATTAGCTTTGGAATTCTTCTGGGTTTTGCAGCGGCGGCCTTCGTGGCGAACGTTTTCACCGAGCGCAACTATATGTTCCTGCTTCGGGGCGACGGCACCCCCTATGACATCGTCTACAATCTGGTGGGCGGCAATCAGGTGCTGTACCCGCTGATGGTGGTGGGACTGTTTTTGGTCTATATCGGCGCATTTTACGGCATTGTCCGGCTGATTCGGGGCAAAAAGACCGTGGCGGCGTAATGAAATTTGAAAGAGGAGGCAAAAACCGCCTCCTCTTTACTTTTGCTGTCGGGTGGTGTATCATGGTGGTATCATTACCGGACAGGAGGCTTCTTATGATTCAGAAAAAGATTTTTGGCAAGCCCATCGACACCGGCGCCATCACCGCCCAGGTGGAGCAGACAGAGCAGGTGCGGCATTTTGACGTGTCCGTTGAAGAAAAGCGGATTACATTCACCTGTCCGCTGAGCGGTGAGGATGTGGTGTACGGTCTGGGCGAAACCATGGGTAAGCTCAATAAGCGGGGCGGTCGCTACATCAGCTTCAACACCGATACCGCCGACCACACCGACTCCAACCCCTCCATTTATGCCTCCCACAACCTGCTGATTGTGGACGGAGCGGAGAAATTCGGTGTATTTTTTGATACCCCCGCCCGAGTGACCTTTGAAATCGACTACCGGGGCTCGGGGCAGATTCTGGTGATTTGCGACACCCGGGATTTGGTGCTGTACCAGATTGAAAATGACTCCCCCTATGCCATCACCCGGGATTTGCTGAAGGCCATCGGCCCGTGCTACCTGCCGCCCCTGTGGGCCTTCGGCTACGGTCAGAGCCGCTTCGGCTATGACAAGGAGCAGGATTTTCGGAATGTGGCAGGCTCTCACGAGGAAAACGGCATCCCCTTGGACTATATCTGTATGGACATCGATTATATGGAAAAGTTCAAGGATTTTAGCTTTAACACGCAAAAATTCCCGGATATGAAGGCATTTTCTGCGGAAATGCGTAACCGGGGCATCCACCTGGTGCCGATTGTGGATGCAGGTGTAAAGATTGAGCCCGGCGACCCGGTCTATGAGGAGGGCGTGAAAAAAGGCTATTTCTGCCGCAATAAAGAGGGCGGTTACTTCGGTGCGGGTGTCTGGCCCGGTATGACGCACTTCCCGGACTTCCTCAATTCCGATGCCCGCCGCTGGTTCGGTCAGCAGTACAAATTCTACACCGACCTGGGCATTGAAGGCTTCTGGAACGACATGAATGAGCCGGCGATTTTCTACTCCGAGTACACCAAAGGACCGAAAAAGCTGAATTTTATCCTGGACATGATCCTGGGCGACAAGCGCAAGGCGAAAAAAGAGCGGGATTTGGTGCGGGATTACAAGTCCTTCTTTCATAATATGGACGGTAAGCGCCTGCGCCACTACGATGTGCACAACCTCTACGGCGCCATGATGACCCGCGCCAGCTCCGAGGGACTCCGGGAGCTGCTGGATCACCGGTTTTTGCTGTTTGCCCGCTCCAGTTACATTGGCGCCAGCCGGTACGGCGGCGTTTGGACCGGCGACAACACCTCCAAATGGGAGCACCTGCTGCTGAATATGCGCCATGCCGCCAGCTTGAACATGTGCGGTTTCCTCTATTCCGGCGCAGACACCGGCGGTTTCATGGGCAATTGCACCCGGGAGCTGCTGCTGCGGTGGCTGGCGTTTTCCTGCTTCACACCCCTGATGCGGAACCATACCAGCAAGTTTACCCAGAACCAGGAGGCCTACCAGTTCGGTGATACCACGGCCTTCCGCAAGATTATCAGTCTGCGCTATCGGCTGCTGCCCTACATTTACTCCGAGTATATGAAGGCGGCGCTGACCGGCGACATGTACATCAAGCCCCTGGCGTTTGAATATCCCCAGGCCAAGGGCATCGAAGACCAGCTGCTGGTGGGCGACAGCCTGATGATTGCGCCGATTATCCGCGAGGGAGAGACGGAACGCAAGGTGTTTGTGCCTGAACAGATGACAATGGTGCGCTACGACGGGCAGTTCCATTGTGAACCAATCGCCCCCGGCAAGCACACCATCAAGGTGCCAACGGATCAGGTGGTGCTGTTCATCCGCAAGGGCAAGCTCCTGCCCGTGGGTAAGGCCATCACCAACACCCGGGAGTACGATGTGGACGATTTGACCCTGCTGGGCGATGGTCATCGCTACGAGCTGTACACCGACGATGGCCTGACTTGGGATTGCACCCTGGATAAGGTGCAGATTTTGCAGAAATAAAAAGAAGCAGGAATGGAAAAATTCCATTCCTGCTTTTGCTTTGCAATCCTTATCGAAACGGCAGAGAGAAATCGGGACCCAGAGGGGTCTTGCGGCGCAGATGGCTTCGCAGCTGCTCCAACAGGTGCAGATACCGGGCCTGCGCCAACTCGTAAAGCCGCAACAGCTCCGGATTGTTCTTGTTCAGCGGGTGCAGGGGCCGAGTAGGTACAGCAATCTCCGCAACACGGGGCGCCAGCCGGTCGGCCGCACCGGTGAGCATCTGCCAGCGGCTCCGAGGCGCACCGGACTGAAGCTTGATGCAGGACGCCATGCGCTTGACGCACCGACCGATGCCGCTGGAGCCTACGTTGGGGTAAAACAGGGCAACGGTCTGGCATTCGCCGGGGGTCAGCTGGACGTGGGCGCTCATGTCGAATCGATGGGCGGGGGTTTTTCCGTCCAGTTCCAGCAGGAATCGGTCAAATTCGCCCCAAATCTTGCCCCGACTCAGCTGTTTTTCCTCAGAAATGCGGATGACCCGTCCGGCGCTGAGAGAATCCAGGCAGTAGTGCGCCAGCAGACCGTAGAGGTAGGCCCGGGCACCCTCGGAGGGATTCATCCGCACCACCCGGCAGGTGCGCTCGAAGAACACCTGCCCAGTCTGGGCATGGAGCTTGTCGCACAGGCGGACAGTGGGGGTTTTGATTAGGGGATCGTGATAGTTCAGAATGTCGGGGCCGTGCAGACCCATGTCGAAAAGCTGGCGGAAGCGGTTGACGGTGCGTTGAATTTCCGGCGGCAATTTGCTGATCAGCTCTACGCCGAAGCGGTAGTGTGCGTAATTGGCAGGCATAGCGGCCCCTCCTTTTTTCGAGATTTCTTCTATTTTACTACATTTCTTCCAAATTGCCAAGACCTTTACAGAAATTTTCCAAAATTAGATGCAAAATCCTTCCGGATGTGCTAAAATGGATGCAAATGTGTGCGAAACGATTATTTAGGGTGTAAAAAATAGCACGTCATTGCGAGGGCGGCTATGCCGCCCGTGACAATCCCATATGGCTGTGCTACGCAGTTCCACGTCGGTTTTCTTCCATTTTTCCATGGGAATTACCGTTTTCTCCATCGAAAGCACCTGGAAAATCCGGGGGATTGCCACGCCAGCTTACGCTGGCTCGCAATGACGTGGTTCTTTTTTGTGCAACGCTAATCTTATAAACAATCATTTACGGTTACACCCATGTTGGACCCCAGGAGGATAATATGACCAGAAAATTATTTTATGAAAACGCTTTGCTCACCGAATTTACCGCCCGGGTGACGGACTGCTGCCGGGTGGAGGGCGGCTGGGAGGTGACCCTGGATGCAACAGGCTTCTATCCCGAGGGTGGCGGACAGCCCTGCGATTTAGGTATTTTAGGCGGCGCAAAAGTGCTGGATGTTCGGGAAAATGGGGAAGAAGTGATACATTTGGTGGATCAACCCATTTCCGGCGAGGTGGAGGGGAAAATTGACTTCGAACGCCGGTTTGACCTGATGCAGCAGCATTCCGGCGAGCATATGGTTTCCGGCGTGGTCAGCCGCCGCTACGGCTGGCACAATGTGGGCTTCCACATGGGCGCAGAGCTCATCACCATCGATTTCGACGGTCCCATCCCCGCCCGGGAGCTACCTGCCATCGAGGATGAGGTCAACCGGGCCATTTGGCAGAACCTGCCCATCCGCTGCTGGGTGCCCAGCCCCGAGGAGCTGCCCGGGGTGACCTACCGCTCCAAGCGGGCGCTGCCCTGGCCGGTACGCATCGTGGAGGTGGGCGGCGTGGACAGCTGCGCCTGCTGCGGCGTCCATGTGCCCAGCACCGGCATGATTGGTCTGGTGAAGCTTTTTTCCTGCGTGAAGTTCCACCAGGGTGTACGAATTGAGATGGCCTGCGGCGGTCGGGCAATGAAGATTTTGAATGAGATTTACGAACAAAATAGGCTTGTTTCGCAGACTTTCTCTGCAAAAATGCCGGAAACAGGCATCGCCGCACAGAAAATGAACGAGCGTCTTGCGGCGGTGGAATTCCGGTGTAACGGCTTGGAAAAGCGGATTTTCGATGCCATTGCCGCCGGCTACGAGGGGCGGGGCAACGTGCTTCATTTCGAGGAGGGCTTGAGCCCCACGGCGCTGCGGGAGCTGGCGGATCGCATCGGCTCGGTCTGCGGCGGCATTGCGGCGGTGTTCTCCCCGATTGATGGGGGACACGCTGTGGCTATGGTCAGCAAGGGCGGCGACCTGCGGGAGCTGGGAAAGAGCGTGAATCAGACCCTGTCCGGACGGGGCGGTGGTCGGGACGGCTTTTTCCAGGGCAGTGTGCAGGCAAATCGGGCGCAAATAGAAGGGTTCTTTGTTGCATCTTCCTTTTGGACATGATACAATAAAGCGTATGATTATGGGTTAATGATTGTCTATGTTGTTAAGATGTCGTAGGGCGGGGGCTTGCTCCCGCCGTAATCTACCGATATTAAGCTGTAAAAATTCAGGTAACCTATGTATCTTGTGTTGTTTTGCTAAGAAATCAACCTGCGTTGGCGGCGGGAACAAGCCCCCGCCCTACGGCATTTTAATGGTTTATTCGACTATTTACCGCCGCAGTTCGTGACCGAGCCCGCAAACAATCATTTACCGACTTGCAAACACGCTGTATTACCACGCATGGAGGACGAATCTATGAAAACCCTGCTTCACATCTGCTGTGCGCCCTGCGCCAACCAGCCCATTGAGGTGCTTCGGGGCGATGGGATTGAGGTCAGTGGCTTTTGGTATAATCCCAATATCCACCCCTTCACCGAGTACCGGGAGCGGCGCAACTGCCTGCGGCAGTATGCCCAGGTTATCGAGTTGCCCTTGATTGAGCGCAACGACTATGCTTTGCGCCCCTTTGTCCGGGCGGTGGCGGAGGATATTAGCCATCGGTGCGGCAAATGCTATGAAATGCGGCTGTTTGAAACCGCCCGGCAGGCCGCCGAGGGGGGCTTTGACAGCTTTACGTCCTCCCTGTTCATCAGTCCCTACCAGAATCACGAACTGATGCGTGAGGTGGCGGAGCGTGCCGCCAGCGAGTACGGCGTGGAATTTTTGTACCGGGATTTTCGCCCCTATTTCCGTGCCGGGCAGGATTTTGCTCGGGAAAATGGGTTCTATATGCAAAAATACTGCGGATGTGTCTTCTCTGAGGAGGAGCGGTATCTGAAACGGAATAAAATTATTCCATAAAACCTTCCCCCTGGGGGGAAGGTTATAGAAACGGAGGATTTATGTCGAAATTTGAATTTGCGGTCCCCTGCCTGTTTGGTTTGGAGGGCATTGCCGGCGATGAATTGCGGCGGCTGGATATGGAAAATGTGCGGGTGGAGAACGGCCGGGTGCTGTTTTCCGGCGACGAGAGCGCCATTGCCCGCAGTAACATCGGTCTGCGCACCGGTGAGCGGGTTCTGATCGTACTGGCGGACTTCCCTGCCAAGACCTTTGAGGAGCTGTTCCAGGGCGTGTACCGGGCGGAGCTGGAGCGGGTTATCCCCCAGAATGGCCAGTTCCCGGTGAAGGGTCACTGCCTGAACAGCCAGCTCATGAGCGTGCCGGACTGCCAGGCCATCATCAAGAAGGCCGCCTCCAAGCGCCTGGGCGAAAAGTATGGTCTGCAATGGCTCCCCGAGGACGGCGCCAAGTATCAGCTCCAGTTTTCCTTGATGAACGACCGGTGCGTGCTGTATCTGGACACCTCCGGACCGGGTCTGCACAAGCGGGGCTACCGCGCCATCGGCAACGATGCCCCCCTGCGGGAAACACTGGCGGCGGCCATGATTATGCTGACCAAGTACCGGGGACGGGAGTTCGTGTGGGATCCCTTCTGCGGCTCCGGCACCATCCCCATCGAGGCGGCGCTGATTGCCAAGAATCGGGCCCCCGGTCTGCGGCGGCGGTTCATTGCGGAGCAATTCGATTGGATCGATGAAAAAGTGTGGCAGAATGCCCGGGGCGAGGCCATGGACAAGGAATTCAAGGGTAATTACCGCATCCTGGGCTCGGACAATGACCCCAAATGCGTGTCGCTGGCCATGGCAAATGCCCGGAAGGCGGGCGTGGGCGAGTGCATCGAGTTCAAGGATGGCGATGCCACCAAAATGAGCCTGCCCACCGACAGTGGCATTCTAATCTGCAATCCCCCCTATGGTCAGCGGATGATGGAACAGCAGAGCGCCCAACGGCTCTATGCCGCCTTGGGTCGGCACCTGAAATTCGCCGATGGCTGGAAGAAGTATATCATCACCTCCGAGCCGGAATTTGAGCATTATTTTGGTCGCCGGGCGGACAAAAAGCGAAAGCTCTACAACGGCATGATCAAGTGCGATTACTATATGTTCACTGAGCTCAAACGCAAGGTCGGGAAATAAATATGGTCATACCTCCCCCAAAGAGGGAGCGTTGGATGGGTTTTATTCATAGGAAAGAGGTCGGTTTATGAAGCATCTGTTTATCATCAACCCGGCGGCGGGCAGCAAGGACCGCACTGCCGAATACAGCCAGGAAATCCACAGGCTCTGCCGTCAGCGGGAGCTGGATTACGATATTCGGGTGTCCACCGCCCCTGGCGAGTGCCGCCGGTTTGCCCGGGAGGCTTCCGAAAGCGGCGAGGAATACCGGCTCTATGCCTGCGGCGGCGACGGAACCCTCAACGAGGTGGTTCAAGGCGCGGCGGGATACGCCAATGTGGCGGTGACGGTGTTCTCCGGCGGCAGCGGCAATGATTTCGTAAAACTGTTTGACGACCCTCAGGCCTTTTTGAGCCTGGAGCGGCTGCTGGATGCCCAGGAGGCTACCTTCGATTTGATTCGCTGCAACGATGACATCGCCATGAACATCTGCTCCGTGGGTCTGGATGCCCGCATCGGCACGGATGTTTCCCGGTACAAACGCCTTCCCCTGCTCCAGGGTTTCCGGGCCTATGCCGCCAGCACGGTGGTGAATGTGGTCAAGGGCATTGCTGAGCATTATGTGGTGGAGCTGAATGGCAAGCGCATCGAAGGCGAGCAGACTATGATTTGCGTCTGCAACGGTCGATACTATGGCGGCGGCTTTAATCCTGTGCCCGAGGCGGACCCTGCTGATGGACTTCTGGATGTGCTGCTGGTGAAAAAGGTTTCCAGAGTGCAGGTTGCCGGTGTGATTGGCAAGTACAAGGCCGGACGCTATAAGGAGCTGACCAAGCTGATGCGGCATTTCCGTACCGAGCAGGTGAAAATCATCTGCGATAAGCCTACGCCCGTCAATCTGGATGGCGAGCTGCGGACCGCTACGGAGGTGACCATGTCCGTTGCCGATGAAAAGCTCCGCTTCTTCTACCCCCGGGGACTGGTCTGGCAGCAGAAAACCCCGGTGCGGTTGGGTTAACCATGGTGAAAAAGCGTAAAAAAGCCGATAAAACCCTGGTTTTTAAGTGGTTGGCGGCAATTTTACTGACGTTGCTGGCAGGGTTGTTGGTAATGGCGCTGGCTATGGGGTTGAAGCCCGAAGCTCAGCCGAAGGCCACAGAGCCAATGCCCAGGGAAAAATGGGCTGGAATCGACGTTTCCAGCCATCAAGGTGCCATCGATTGGGCGCAGGTAGCCGGGTCCGGGGTGGAATTTGCCATGATTCGCCTGGGTTATCGGGGGTATGACACCGGCACCCTCCACATCGACCGGCGAGCGGCGGAAAATCTGGTTCTCGCCCGGGAAGCCGGGCTGAAAATCGGCGCATACTTCTTCTCCCAGGCCTTAAATGCCGAGGAGGCCCGGCAGGAGGCGGCTTTGGCGCTGGAGGTGCTCAGCGGTATAGAGCTGGATTTGCCCCTGGCATATGACTGGGAGTTTGTGTCGGAATCCGCCCGAACCGGCGCTATGACCGAATCGGCGCTGACGGAGTGCATCCATGCCTTCTGCGGTGCGGTGGAGCAGGCCGGCTACGGCAGCATGATTTATTTCAACCGGGAGCTGGACCGGACGCTGTTGAACCTGAACAAGGTGAACCGCTATCCCTTCTGGCTGGCGCAGTATAAACCGGAGCTGGATTTTCGTCGCCCGGTGACTATGTGGCAGTATACCGACCAGGGACGGGTCCCCGGCATCGAGGAAGCTGTGGATTTAAATTGGTATTATCCGCAAGGGTAATTTTTGCGGTTGACAAATCGCCATTTCTTGAATAAAATGAAGACATCTCGCATGACTGACGGATAAACGCGGACGACGCGGTGGAGTGCGGGAGCTATGTGCCGACCGTCTGGGCGATCCGCTATTTTGGGGGATCGCCCTTATTTTTTTGGAGGATTTTTCTATGAAAAAGATTGCAAACCTTTCGGAAACCGGCTTTATGCGCCTATTTTACGGCTTTATCACCACCTGCTTTTTGATTGGGGCGGTGTGCATGCCCGACCGGGCGGAGATGATGGACGGTTTCCTGAAAATCGTCACCAGCCCTGCTAAAATCTCCACCAACTACTTTGCTCTGGGCGGCTATGCCGCTACCTTCCTGAACATGGGTCTGGTGGGCACCATCGCCTTGGTGCTGTTCTGCCAGCGGGATGCGGTAATCAATGCCGGCTCTACCCTGGCCTTCTTGCTGACCCTGGGTTTCGGCTCCTGGGGTATAAATGTGCTGAACATCTGGCCCACCATTTTTGGCGTGGCGGTGTACTGCCTGATTAAGAAGGAAAGCCCCGCCAAGCACGTTAACACCATGCTTTTCTCCACCGGCATTGCGCCGCTGATTTCCGACCTGCTCCTACGCTACCCCGGCAGCGAAGTGGGCTTCACCCCGGTGGGCCTGGTGCTGGCCATGGGTGTGGGTGTGGTGATTGGTATCTTACTGCCCGCCGGTCTGGCCTTCTCCCCTAAGGTTCATAAGGGTTTTGACCTGTACTCCGCCGCTCTGCCCATCGGTATGATGGCATTCTTCCTCCAGGCGGTGCTGTTCAAGACCATGGGTGTGGCGCTGCCTGCCGCCCCTGCTGCCGACACCCTGCAGGTTGCAAACAGCACCATTGTCAACATTTTCTGTGGAAGTGTGTTCGGTGCCTGCGTGATTTTTGCTCTGATTCTGGGCTGTAAGCCTAAGGATTACTGGCTTTTGCTGAAGGATCCGGATCAGGTTACCAATTTTGCCGCCAAGTACGGCAACGCGACCTTCCTGATGAATGCCGGTCTGTACGGTTTGATGATTCTGGGCTACTACAATGCCATCGGCGGCACCTTCAACGGGATCACCTTTGGCGTCATTTTCTGCATGCTGGCCTGCTGTAATTCCGGCTCCCATCCGGGCAACGTCTGGCCCATTATGGTGGGCTATGTGGTGTTCAACTTCCTGTTTGGCTGGCTGTCCGAGCTGGCCGGCGGTACCTTCGCCGGGCAGATTAATGCCCAGGCTATTATGGTGGGCCTGTGCTATGCCAACGGTCTGAGCCCCATCGCCGACCGCTATGGCTGGGGCTATGGCATCCTGGCCAGCGGTATGCACTATCTGCTGGTTACCTCTGTGCCCGCACTCCATGGCGGCTTCTGCCTGTACAACGGCGGCTTCACCGCGGCGCTGATCTGCTTGATACTGGTGCCCCAGCTGGAGCAGTTCATGCACACCAAGTCCGAGCGCAAGCTGGCCCGTACCGCCCGTAAGGAAGCAAAAAAGGTATAAAATCAACTCCCCTGCCACCGGCAGGGGAGTTTTTCAGTGAGCCGAAGAACGATAAATGATTGTTTGCGGGCATGGCCCGCGGCAAATCGCGTCACCTACACAGGCGGTAATCCCACACCATTGGGCACACTCGGTAACGAACGGCTCTGTAAATCGTATAGAAAAGTCTGTCATCGCGAGGGCCTTTAGGCCCGTGGCGATCTCCTCTAAAGAGAAGTGATACGTTTTATTATCAGGAGATTGCCACGTCGCGCAAGCCCCCGCCCTACGATACCCTAATAACGTAAACAATCATTTACCGCAGAAAGTGCTTTTTATGCGCTATGGCGGGGCACCCATTACCCCGCCATGGCAATGCGGCGGAAGATTCGGGCGAATTGCTGAGCCCAAGTCAACCGGGGAACGGAATCCCGGGCAATCATGGGCACCTGCTGGAGAATCTGCTCTCCGCACCGCACCGTCAGCGTGCCCAGCCGTTGCCCTTTGCTCACCGGGGCGCAGATTTCTTCGTCCAGTTTAATTTCCACCTTCACCTGATCCTTCTGCCCCCGGTCCACCAGTAGCTGCACTCCCTGGCTGGGCACCGCCTCCACCAGATCCTGCACCCCCAGGGACACCTTCACCTGCCCGCCCTGTAGCTGGGGCTGAACCAGAGCATAGTTGGCAAAGCCGTAGTCCAGCAGCTGCTTGCAGGCGATGAACCGCTCCTGGGAGGTGCTTGAGCCCATGACCACTGCAATCAGCTCCATACCGTCCCGGCTGGCGGAGGCTGACAGACAGTAGCCTGCCTTGGCGGTGAAGCCGGTTTTCAGCCCCGTTGCACCCTTATAAAAGCGAACCAATTTGTTGGTGTTTGACAGCCCAAAGGTGCCATTTCGGATGGTATCCATCCAAATTGTTGTGAATTTCTTGATATCCGGGTGGTTGGTCAGAAGCTGGCGGGACATCACAGCGATGTCGTGGGCGGAGGTCAAATGCTCTTGCGCGTTGGGCTCGTCATCCAGCCCGGTGCAGTTGACGAAGTGGGTGTCCGCCATGTCCAGCTCCTGCGCCCGGCGGTTCATCAGCTCCACAAAGGCCGTTTCTGACCCAGCGATATGCTCCGCCATGGCGCAGGCACAGTCGTTGGCGGAGCTGACGGCGATGGACTTGACCATGTCGGTGACGGTCATGGTCTCCCCTACCTTCAGGTACACCTGGCTTCCGCCCTTGGCCGCCGCGGCCTCCGAGGCGGTGACGGTGTCGTTCCAGCTGATGCGCCCGGAGTCGATGGCCTCCATGATGAGCAGCATGGTCATGACCTTGGTGACGCTGGCAGGCGCCAGCTTTTCGTGGGAGTTCTGTTCGTAGAGGATGGTGCCGGTAGCGGCATCCATCAGCAGGGCGCTTTTCGCCGGCACCTCCGCCGGGGCGGCATTTGCCCCCACCGGTAGCCCGGTGAGAATCAGTGCCAGCGCCACAAAAATGGCAATGCGTTTCATAAAATCCCTCCATTCCGTGGTAAAAACTATGCGCCGCCGGAGGCTTGTATGCTTGCAATACGACCCTGCGGAGGGTATAATATAGAAAAAAGCGGAGGTTCGCTATGAAATACGAAAGCTTAATTTTTGACATTGACGGTACGCTGTGGGATTCCCGGGCACTGGTGGCAGAGGGCTACAACATCCAGCTCCGGGCGGAGGGGCTGGAGCAGCTGTGCGTTACCGCCGAGGATTTAAAGCCCCTCTTCGGCAAGGTAATGACCGAGATTGCCGACGTGATTTTAGCGCCCATTCCCCTGCCGGAACGCTATGCCCTCATGGATCGGTGCATGGCAACGGAAAATGAATACCTGCACCAAAATCCCTGCCATATTGGTTACCCCGGCATCCGGGAAACTATGGAGATTTTGGCGAAAAATCACCGGCTGTTCATCGTCAGCAACAGCCAGTGCGGCTACCCGGAGCTGTGCATTGAAAAGCTGGGGCTCACGGGTTTGATTTCCGGCCACCTGTGCTTCGGTGACACCGGCACGGAAAAGGGCCTCACCATCCGCCGCCTTATGGAGCGTCACGGCATCACCTCGGCGGTGTATATTGGCGATACCCAGGGCGATTTGGTTGCGGCGGACCAGGCGGGGCTGGACTTCATTTTGGCGGCCTACGGCTTCGGTATGCCGGAGCGATTCGTGGCGAAAATTGAGAAATTCGAGGAGCTATTGAACCTATGAGTCTGGAAATCACCGCTCAATGTATGCTTTGCCACTTCCGGAGGAATGTGGAAACCGCCCGGAGTCTGGGGGATGAGGCCACCGCTACCGCCTTTGCCAAGGCATTGATGGAGCTGTACCTGTCCACCCCCTCGGAGCTTGGCACCCCCGCCCTGACTCCGGGCACCAATGAGCTTTTTATGCGGTTTTACGGGCTGGAGCAGGATCGGTTTAAGGAGGAAAAGGCACAGTCCAATTCCTTCGTGATGGCAAGACTGGAGCAAATCCGCGCCCGGATTCGGAAGGCTTCTGACCCGGTTTTGGCGGGATTGCAGATGGCGATTTTGGGTAACTATATTGATTTTTCCGCTCTGCAAGGTGAGGTTTCCTTTGAAAAATTGGAGGAAATGATGACTTCTGCCTTGAAAATGGAATTTCCTGAATACCCTCGGTTCCGCCGGGAGCTGGAGGGGGCGAAGGAGCTTCTGTATCTGACGGACAATGCCGGCGAAATCGGTTTTGACCGGCTGTTTGCCGAGGAATTGCGCCGGGCATTTCCGGCTTTGAACATCACCTTCTGCGTCCGTGGCGGTCCGGCACAGAACGATGCTACCCGGGAGGATGCTCTGGCGGTGGGGCTGGATTTCCCCCTCATCGACAACGGCACCTGCATCCCCGGCACGGATTTGACCCAGTTGAGTGACGTTGCCCGGCAGGCTATGAATCGGGCGGATGTGATTCTTTCCAAGGGTCAGGGCAATGCGGAGACCTTGCTGGGTTGCGGATACAATATTTATTATGCCTTTTTGGTGAAGTGCGCCCGGTTCATGGACCGCTACCAAAAACCGAAGCTGACCCCCATGCTGGTCAGAGAAAGGAGCGACACATGACTTACGAACAAATCACCCACCATCCCGAGGTATTGGCCCTGTTGGAGCGGGGAAATGAGAATTTGGGTGTGTTGGGCTTTACGGATCACTCCAAGGCCCATTGTGCGCTGGTGGCAGAGCGGGCTGGGTATATCCTGCGGAAACTGGGGTTTTCCGACCATGACGAGGAGCTGGCGAAAATCGCCGGCTTCATGCATGACATCGGCAATGCCATTAACCGCACCCATCATGCGGAAATCGGTGCGATTTTGGCCAATGATATCCTGAAAGCGGAGATGCCCATGGCGGATCGCATTGCGGTGATTGCCGCCATCGGCAACCATGACGAGTCCACCGGCGGTGCCAAGGATCCCATCTCCGCCGCGCTGGTGCTGGCGGACAAGACCGACGTGCGCCGCAACCGGGTGCGTACCAAGGAGCCGGAAAAATTCGACATCCACGACCGGGTCAACTACGCCGTCACCGGCTCCAGCCTGAAGGTGGATCCCGAGGAGAAGAAGATTTCCCTGAACCTGCAAATCGATGAGAATATTTGCACCATGTACGAGTATTTTGACATTTTCCTGGGGCGCATGATGATGTGCCGGGGCGCGGCGGAGATGCTGGGGTGTAAGTTCCGACTCACCGTCAACGGCGGCAAAGTGCTGTAAGATATATGTCCGCCGACAGCGCACATATATCCCTTGACGTAAAGCGGCCGAAAACCGTGATATTTTCCCGGCAGAATTCCAGGAATTTGACTTGACAAAAGGAAAAATCTGATTTATCATAGTACCAGCATCACATGACTGACGGTTTCGCGGAGTACTGCGGGGGAGTGTGATGTCTTTTAGCCGACCGTCTGGGCAATTCGATTCCGCATGGAATTGGATTGCCTTTTTTGTATATAAGGAGCATTTTATGTCGTTTACTTACAAGGGCCTGAGCGCCATTTTGAAAAAGCACATCATCACCGAGGAGGAAGTCAACCGCCAGCTGGTTCGCCTGCAGCAGCAGACGCCCCGCATTGCCGAGGTCACCGACCGGGCTACCCAACAGGGGGATGAAATTGTGCTGGATTATGCCGGTTTTTGCGGCGATGAGCAGTTTGCCGGCGGCACCGCTGAGATGCAGACCCTGGTTCTGGGCAGCGGGATGTTCATTCCCGGCTTCGAAGAGCAGCTCATCGACAAGGTTCCCGGTGAAGAAGTGACCGTTCACGTCACCTTCCCCACGGAGTACCACTCCGAGAATCTGGCGGGCAAACAGGCCCGATTCGAGTGCAAGATTCATCAGATTCGCATCAAGTCCACCTACGACCTGGACGATACCTTTGCCAAGGAGGTTGGCGGCTGCGACACCCTGGAGCAGATGCGCGCCAAGCTCGGTGAGAGCTTGCAGGCTTACAGCGACGAGCGTGGCGAGATGGAGCTGCAGGATCGGCTGCTGCGCCAGGTGGCGGAAACTATGGAGGTGTCTTTCACCGAGGAACAGATCCAGGCAGCGATGGATGACCAGATGCAGACGCTGAAGGCCCAGCTGGGTCAGCAGGGGCTGTCCATGGAAATGTACTGCTCCTTCCTGGGCACCGCCGAGGATGCCCTCCGGGAGGAAGCCCGTGCTTCTGCCGAGGCTGCCCTGCGTGGCGCCGCTGCGGTAGAGAAGATTGTGGAGCTGGAGGGTCTGGAAGCCACCCAGGAGGAAATCTCCGAGGCGCTGGCTGTGGTTGCCCGGCAGAACAATATGACCGTGGAGCAGCTGAAGCCCTACTACAACGCTGAGTTTGAGCAGGCGCTGGTTCGCAGCATCCTCTCCGGCAAGGTCATGAGCCTGATTCGGGACAACGCCACCGTTACCGTGGCGGAAAACTAAGTGATTAACAGAATATGAAAAATAGTGTCATTCCGAGCCAGTGCGCACACTGGCGTGGGAATCCCCTCCATGGATGGGGCATCCCGAACACTAAGGGAATCGCCACACCAGTCTGCGGACTGGTTCGCGATGACAGCTCTTTTGAATGCTCTGCAATCAATACATTATTAAATAATGTGCCATAAGGCACCAAAATCAAGGAGGAAACATACATGGCAATCAATTTCGTTGATGGCAAGTACGTGGACGAGAAGGGCATCGTCAAGCTCGACCCCACCGTCTATGCCGACTGGCAGATCGCTGAAGAGGCTGAGAAGACTCTGCCCCCCGTTGACTATTTCCGGGAGAAGCTGGGTCTGCTGCCCGAGGAAATCATCCCCTACGGCAAGACCCCCAAGATTGACTTCATCAAGGTCATGAACCGTTTGGCTGACAAGCCCGATGGCAAGTTTATCGAGGTTACCGCTGTTACCCCCACTCCCTTCGGCGAGGGTAAGTCCACCGTTTCTCTGGGTCTGATTGAGGGCCTGGGCTACATCGGCAAGAATGCCGGCGGCGCTCTGCGTCAGCCCTCCGGCGGCCCCACCATGAACGTTAAGGGTACTGCTGCCGGCGGCGGCAACGCTCTGCTGATGCCCATGACCGAGTTCTCCCTGGGTCTGACCGGCGATATCAACGACATCATGAACGCTCACAACCTGGCTATGGTGGCTCTGACCGCCCGTATGCAGCACGAGCGCAACAACAACGACGAGTGGCTGGCCAAGAAGGGCCTGCGCCGCCTGGACATCGACCCCAAGCGGGTTGAGATGGGCTGGATCATCGACTTCTGCGCTCAGTCCCTGCGTAACATCATCATCGGCATCGGTGGCCGTCTGGACGGCTTCATGATGGAGTCCAAGTTCGGCATCGCTGTTGGCTCTGAGCTGATGGCCATCCTGGCTGTTGCCAAGGATCTGAAGGATCTGCGCGAGCGTATCGGTAAGATCGTTGTGGCTTACTCCAAGTCCGGCGAGCCTGTCACCTGTGAGGATTTGGACGTTGCCGGCGCCATGACCGCTTGGATGCGTAACGCCATCAACCCCACCATGTGCTATTCCGTCGAGCATCAGCCCGTGCTGATTCACGCCGGTCCCTTCGCCAACATCGCCATCGGCCAGTCCTCCGTTATCGCCGACCGTCTGGCTCTGAAGCTGTTTGATTACCACGTCACCGAGTCCGGCTTCGCCGCTGACATCGGCTTCGAGAAGTTCTGGAACGTTAAGACCCGCCTGTCCGGTCTGACCCCCAATGTTTCCGTTCTGGTTGCCACCGTCCGCTCTCTGAAGATGCACGGCGGCGGCCCCAAGGTCACCCCCGGCGCCCCCCTGCCCAAGGAGTACAAGGAAGAGAACCTGGAGCTGCTGGAGAAGGGTACCTGCAACCTGTTCCACCACGTCAACACCATCCTGAAGTCCGGCATCACCCCCGTTGTCTGCATCAACCGGTTCTACACCGATACCGATGCCGAAATCGAGCTGCTGAAGAAGATGTGTGCTGAGCGCGGCATCCGTTGCGCTGAGTCCAACCACTGGCGCTACGGCGGCGAAGGCGCTGCTGAGCTGGCCCGTGTGGTTGTTGAGGCCTGCGAAAGCAAGAACGAGATCAAGTTCCTGTACGATCTGGAGATGCCCCTGCGTGAGCGCGTCGAGAGAATCGCCAAGGAAGTCTATGGTGCCGACGGCGTTATCTGGCAGCCCCTGGCTGTGGAGAAGGCTCAGCGCTTCGAGTCCGATCCCAAGTACGCTGACTACTGCACCATGATGGTTAAGACCCATCTGTCCCTGTCCGATGACCCCACCAAGAAGGGCGTGCCCACCGGCTGGAAGCTGACCATCCGTGACATTCTGGAGTACGGCGGTGCCAAGTTCCTGTGCCCCATGGCTGGCACCATCTCCATGATGCCCGGCACTGCGGCTGACCCTGCTTACCGTCGGGTCGATGTGGACACCGAGACCGGCAAGGTTTCCGGCCTGTTCTAATTAAATTCCCCCAGGCACAGGCGGTAAAACCGCCTGTGCCTGTTGTGGCGTTTTAATGAAAGAAAAAATACGTCATTGCGAGACCCGAAGGGTCGTGGCAATCCCGTGAGGTTTCCGGAAACTTTAGGGGATTGCCACGTCGCTGTCGCTCCTTGCAATGACATGGAAGAATTATGGAGGAACATAACTATGGATATGACTATGGAAACCTGCCGCAAGTTTGTAGAGGTTCTGGCATCCGACGCTCCCGCCCCCGGCGGTGGCGGCGCCGCTGCTCTGGTTGGCGCCATCGGCACCGCTCAGGGCGACATGGTGGGGACCCTGACCCTGGGCAAGAAAAAGTATGCCGATGTGGAGGCTGAAATCATCGAGCTGAAGGGCAAGTGCGATGCCCTGCAGACCGAGCTGTTGAACCAGGTGGAAGCCGACGAAGTTAACTTCCTGCCCCTGGCCAAGGCCTACGGCATTCCCAAGGACGATCCCAACCGGGATAAGATTATGGAGGAGGCCACCATCATCGCCTGCTCTACCCCCATCAAGATCATGGAGCTGTGCTGCCAGGCCATCGACTACATCAAGGTCTTCGCCGAGAAGGGCAGCCGTCTGGCTGTTTCCGATGCCGGCTGCGGCGCTGTGATTTGCAAGGCTGCGCTGCAGGCCGCCAGCCTGAACGTGTTTATCAACACCAAGACCCTGAAGAACCGGGATGTGGCGGAGGATATGAACCGCCATGCCAACGTGATGCTGAACACCTACGGTCAGCTGGCAGACGAAATTTTCAACACCGTGAAGGCCGGCTTCGGTCAATAAATAACACACGTCATTGCGAGCCAGTGCTCCACAGCGACGCGCTAAGAGCCGCCGCAAGGCGGTGGTTGCGCTTTGCACGCGCCTGCGGGCGCAGTGGCGTGGCAATCCCGTAAGGTTTCCTGAATGTCCGGGGGATTGCCACGTCGCCTACGGCTCCTCGCAATGACGAGATTACTGATTTTTGGAGGAAAAAACTATGGCTAAACTGCTGCTGGGCAAGGAAGTTACCGATGCCCTGAATGCGGACCTGCAGGTTCGCACCGCTGCCCTGCGTGAAAAGGGCATTGCCCCCACTCTGGGCATCATCCGTGTGGGCGAGGACCCCTCTGACCTGAGCTACGAGAAGGGCGCTACCAAGCGCGCTGAGCTGGTTGGCGTGGATGTGAAGAAGTTTGAGTTGCCCGCTGACGCTTCCAAAGAGGATCTGCTGGCTGTGATCGACCAGGTCAACGCTGACGATTCCATCCACGGCGTGCTGATGTTCCGTCCCCTGCCCAAGCACCTGCGTGCGGACCAGAACGAAATCTGCAACCGCCTGGATCCCAAGAAGGACGTGGACTGCATGACCCATATGTCCAATGCCGGTGTGTTCGAGGGTCTGGACCTGGGCTATGCCCCCTGCACCCCTGCCGCCTGTATGGAGATTCTGGACTTCTACGGCATTGATTGCAAGGGTAAGAACGCTGTGGTTATCGGCCGGAGCCTGGTGGTCGGCAAGCCCGCCGGCATGATGCTCATGGCCAAGAATGCCACCGTCACCACCTGCCACACCCGCACCGTCAACACCGCTGAAATCTGCAAGAACGCTGACATCATCGTGTCCGCCGCCGGCGTGCTGAACAGCCTGACTGCCGACTTTGTCCGCCCCGGTCAGATTGTCATCGACGTGTCCATCAACTGGGACGAGAATAAGCCCAATGCCCGCGGCACCCTGGGTGCCATTGCCGGCGACGCCAAGTTCGATGAGGTCGAGCCCATTGTCGAGGCCATCACCCCCGTTCCCGGTGGCGTTGGCTCCGTCACCACCAGCGTGCTGATGAAGCACGTGGTCGAGGCTGCGGAGAAGATTTGAAAAATGCGGGAGGGTCCAGGACCCTCCCCCCACATAATAAAAAGGAGCGAGAGTCATGAAGAAGTTGTTCGCAATTCTGCTGGCGGCACTGATGATTCTGGGTCTGTGCGCCTGCAATAAAGACGCCGAAAACGAAAATCGGGAATTCCCCCTGATGACGGATGCCGTGATACGCTACATCGACGGCGAGAACGAGCAGACCATGAAGATGGTGTTCGAGTATGACGATAATCAGAACATCATCAGCAGCAAGATATACAGAGGGGAGAAGCTGTTCACGGAGCTGGTTTGCGATGGCGACCCCTACCAACCGCTGTCCCAGACGGACTATGACGAGAATGGCAATGTGCAGGTTACCTCTGCTTTCACCTACGATTCCAACGGCAGAGAGCTGACCTATACCCGCAAGGACAAGGACGGCAACGTCATTCACCACACCTCCAACACCTACACCCCCGAGGGCTGGCTGGCCCGGGAAGAATACTCCTACGGAGAAGATGAGGTGAACTGGATCACTTACACCTATGATTCTTACGGCAACAAGACTTCCCAAAAGTCCGGCCGGGGAGAGGATGTATGGAGTGAGGAGACCTATGAGAACATCTACAACGGTGACAAGCTGGTTGAGGTGAAGGCTTATGATGCACAAGATAAGCTGAGCACTTACGAGAAGTATGATTCCGATGGGAATTTAATCCAGTCTATTATCTATTCCGACATGGGTACGGCCCACGCTTGCACGGAATATACCTACCAGAATGGCAAGTTGGTTCTGAGGTTGGAAAAGTGGCGCGAAGACGAGGAATACCGCATGGAGTATGACTACAACGATGCCGGTAATGTGACGGAGGTCCGTTACACCAGCACCTACGGCGAGGAAAGCTCCAATAGCAAGCAGGTTTTCACCTACGAAAATGGCGTCGTTTCCAATGTCAAGGCTTATGAAAACGGCGAGCTGGAGGTGGAATACATCTTCAACTACCGTAAGGCCACCATGAGCAAGGAGCAGGCTGAAAAGTTGGCTGAAATCTACAAGCGGATGTCCATGAACATCTAATGGAGGGAAAAGCATGAAAAAATTGTTCGCAATTATGCTGGCGACGCTGATGATTTTCTGCCTGTGCGCCTGTAAGAAGGATGCCGGAGATGAGAAGAAGCTTATCCCCGAGAAGCAGGCCATCGATGCGGCGCTGAACCATGCCGGCTACAGCATCCAGGATGTGCGGGATATCCATGTCCACATGAGTAAGCATGAGGATACCACCGTCTATGCCATCTATTTTACTGGCGGTGACGAGCATTTCTCCATTGTGGTGGATGGCTATTCCGGCGAGATTCTGGATATCGACGTTCCCCACGGACATTAATAAGCAAACGGAGCTATGAGTATTCATAGCTCCGTTTTGCATAAAGAAAGGCCGCAGGGTAAGCCCTGCGGTCTTCACATTTAGAAAAAGAAAAGGAGAGGAAAAAATATGAATACGTAGTACTTCAATCTACACCCATATCGTAGCGCGCAAATATGAAGATTCCAAGGGGGAAAATATTAAGTTTTCATGAAGTTCCTTACTTGGTGCCGAAAATCCGGTCGCCGGCATCGCCCAGACCGGGCAGAATGTAGGCGTGCTCGTTAAGCCGCTCGTCCAGCGCTGCCAGGTACAGCTCCACGTCCGGGTGGGCCTGCTGCACCGTCGCCACACCCTCAGGGCAGCCGATGATGTTCATCATGATGATGTTCTTGCAGCCCCGAGCCTTCAAAAAGTCGATGGCCGCCACAGCACTGCCGCCGGTTGCCAGCATGGGATCCACCACATAAACCACCCGCTGATCCACGTCCTCGGGCAGCTTGCAGTAATATTCTACCGGCAGATGGGTCTGGGGATCCCGGTACAGACCGATGTGCCCCACCTTGGCAGAGGGAATCAGGGCAACCATATTGTCCACCATGCCCAGACCGGCACGGAGCACCGGCACGATGGCCAGCTTTTTACCGGCCAGCATCCGGCACTTTGCCACCGCCATGGGGGTCTGCACGTCCACCTCCTCGGTGGGCAGATCCCGGGTCGCCTCGTAGCACATGAGCCCGGCGATTTCGCCAATCAGCTCCCGAAATTCCTTGACGCCGGTATCCTTGTTGCGAAGAATCGCCAGCTTGTGGGAAATCAAAGGATGGTCCAAAACGTGTACAGCCATAGTAATTTCTCCTTATTTTTTATTTTCTCGCTCCAGGCGTTCTCGTTCCGCCTGGGAAAGTCTGAGGTAATTGGGTGCCAGTGCGGCGGCATCGCCGGGATCTTCCGCCCGATACTGCTCCAGAGCGGCAAGACCCACGCCCAGTGCCCGCTGGTGCTGCCGATGCTCCGGCGGCAGACGCAAATTCAGTTCCGGCAGGCTCCGCTGGCACAGCGCCGCACCGTCGCCAACCAGGTAAACAGGCCCCTCCAGTTGCTGAAGCTCCTGCCCTAAATCTGCCAAAGAGATGGCTCTATCCTCGGAAATTCGGGTAATTTCCCAATTTTTTGCCTGAAAAATGGCGTTGTAAACCTGGCTGCGCCGAGCGTCCATGGCGCAGCATATGTAGCCGTCGCAGATACCCAGGCCCCTGGCCATGGCCTCCAAGGTGGAAACGCCGAAGCAGGGCAATTCCCGCCCCCATGCAAAGCCCTTGGCCACCGCTACGCCGATTCGCACACCCGTAAAGCTACCGGGACCAGCGGCCACGGCCACATGGGTCACCTCCTGGGGGTTGTGCTGGCACTGGGCAATTAAATCCTGGGCCATGACCAGCAGGGTCTGGCTGTGGGTCAGGCCGGTGAGCTGATAGCTTTCGCCCAGCAGTCGGTCGTTTTCAAACAGAGCCACTGATGCGGCCTTGGCTGAGGTTTCAAAGGTCAGCAAAAGCATCCAAATCCACTCCTTCGACTGTGATGCGCCGGGAATCCTCCCCGGTTTTCTCGATGGTGACGGTGATGGCATCCTCCATGGCTTCCACCACGTTTTCGCTCCATTCCACGGCGCAAATGCCACCCCGGTCCAGATAATCGTCCCAACCGATGCCCCAGAGGTCATCCGCTGAGCGCAGCCGGTACATGTCGAAGTGGAACAGGGGCATCCGACCCCGCAGATATTCGTTGACGATGGTGTAAGTGGGGCTGGTGACCTGCTCGGTGCAGCCCAGACCCCGGGCTAAGCCCCGGGTGAAGGCAGTTTTACCTGCGCCCAGGTCGCCCTGATAGGCGATAATGGTGCCGGGTGCCAGCTTCTGCGCCAACATTTCTCCAATTTTTTCCGTTTCTTCCGGCGAATTTGTATGAAAAATCATATCATTTTCCTCAATGTAAGGTGTTATGAATAGAGGTTTTCCGGGGCTTTTTACTGTGCGTTTTTCAGCTTCTCAGCCTGGTCGGCGGTGGCAAGGCCGTCGATGAGCTCGTCGATGTGCCCGTCCATGACGGCGTCGATTTTATACAGCGTTAAGCCGATTCGGTGGTCCGTGACCCGACCTTGGGGGAAATTATAGGTGCGAATCCGCTCGTTACGCATGCCGGAGCCCACCTGGGAGCGGCGCAGACCGGAATGCTCCGACTCGATGCGCTCCTGCTCGATTTCGTAAAGCTTGGATGCCAGCATGCGCATACATTTTTCCCGGTTTTGGAGCTGGCTTCGCTCCTCCTGGCAGGCTACCACAATGCCGCTGGGTTTGTGGATCAGTCGCACGGCGGAGCTGGTTTTGTTAACGTGCTGACCGCCGGCGCCGGATGCCCGATACACCTGCATTTCGATATCCGCCGGGTCAATTTGCACGTCCACTTCCTCCATCTCCGGCAGCACCGCTACGGTGGCGGTGGAGGTGTGCACGCGCCCGCCGGACTCGGTTTCCGGCACCCGCTGCACCCGATGGACGCCGGACTCATACTTCAGCCGGGAGTAGGCGCCTCGTCCGTTGATGACAAAATCCGCTTCCTTCACGCCGCCCAGCTCGGTGTCGTTATAGTTGAGCAATTCAATTTTCCAGCCCATTTTGGCGGCATACATGGAGTACATCCGGAACAAACTATGGGCAAACAGGGCGCTTTCCTCGCCGCCAACGCCGCCACGGATTTCCATAATGACGCTTTTTTCGTCGTTGGGATCCTTGGGCAGCAGCAAAATTTGAAGCTGGCGGAACAGCTCCTCCTTACGCTCCTTGGCCTGCTGGAAGGTTTCCTGGCAGAATTCCTTCATTTCCGGGTCGCTCATCAGCTCCTGGGCATCGGCCATGTCCTGCACGGCGGAATTGTACGCGTGGTATGCTTCCACAATGGGCTCCAGGTCATTTTTTTCACGCAGCAGCGCAGCTGCTGCCTTAGGGTCAGCATAAAAATCCGGCTGCTCGGATTTGGCGCAAAGCTCCTCGTAGCGAAAAGCCACCGCCCGCAATTTGTCAATCATGGAAAACTCCTAAATTGCAGAATTCTTTCCAGTATCATACCAACAAATTCGGGAAAAGTAAACGGGAGGAAGTGATATTTTGCGAAAGATTCTGATTTTTTTACTGTGCCTGGGTCTTGCATGCCCGGTTTATGCCCAGCAGGAGCGGTATGTGGCTCTGACTTTTGACGACGGTCCCTCCGGGCGGTACACCCGGGAGCTGCTGGACGGGCTGGCGGAACGGCAGGTCAGCGCCACGTTCCTGCTCTGTGGTTACCGGATGCGGGAATACCCTGCGCTGACCAGGCGGATTTTTGAAGAGGGGCATGAGATTGGACTCCATGGGTTTAGCCATGATAATATGGCGAAAATGGCTCAGAAACAGGTGGAAAAGGAGCTTTTCGAAACGATTAAGCTTCTGCCGGAGGGGTGCGAGCCCGTATTTCTGCGCCCGCCCGGGGGAAATTGCGCTCCGGCGGTGACCGGAGCGGCGAAGGAATTTGGGCTTGGTATTCTCCATTGGAGTGTGGATCCCCGGGATTGGGCCAGCGAGGATGCGCTTCTGATTCAGAATACGGTGGTGCGGACGGTGCGGGATGGGGACGTGATTCTGCTCCATGATATGAGCGCCAGCTCTGTGGAGGCGGCGCTGGCCATTGTGGATGAGCTAATCGACCAGGGCTTTACCTTCGTCACCGCAAGCCAGCTGGCGAAGCAAAAAGGGACGAAAATCGTGCCCGGACGGGTTTACTTGCGATTTTGACGCAGATGAATACCCTTAACAGAAAAAGCCGACCGTAAGGATTCCTTGCGGTCGGCTTTTTGGTTATTCGAAGATGGTGGGCTCTTCGGAGGGTTCGGAACTGGGCTCGGAAGGCTCGGAACCGGGCTCGGAAGGCTCGGAACTGGGCTCGGAGGGTTCAGAGCTGGGCTCAGAAGGTTCGGAACTGGGCTCGGAGGGTTCGGAACTGGGCTCGGAGGGTTCGGAACTGGGCTCAGAAGGTTCGGAACTGGGCTCAGAAGGTTCGGAACTGGGCTCAGAAGGTTCGGAACTGGGCTCGGAGGGCTCGGAGCTGGGCTCGGAAGGCTCGGAACTGGGCTCGGAAGGCTCGGAACTGGGCTCGGAGGGTTCGGAACTGGGCTCGGAGGGTTCGGAACTGGGCTCGGAGGGTTCGGAACTGGGCTCGGAGGGTTCGGAACTGGGCTCGGAGGGCTCGGAGCTGGGCTCGGAAGGTTCGGAGCTGGGCTCGGAGGGTTCGGAACCGGGCTCGGAGGGCTCGGAACTGGGCTCGGAGGGTTCGGAACCGGGCTCGGAAGGTTCGGTGGGGGTGGGGGGCACAATGGGCTCAAAGGGATCTGGGGTCAAATCCAGGGGGAAATGGATGCTCAGGGAGTTGTAATACCGGGAATTGTCGCAATCCACCAGCACCAGACCCTCCTCCCCGGAGGAGAAGCCCATGCTGCAGCCCGTGCCCTCGGTGGGCACCAGGTACAGCCGACCGTTTTCAATGTAATATTCGCCGCTGGCGCTCAGCTGGGAGAAGCGCACCTTCAGATTCAGCGCCGTAACGGCGGCGGTGGATTCTGCCCGGGCAGTGGGCTCGTGGTCGTTGCGCCACTGCTTGTTGGCTTTGCTGGAGGAAATGCCATTGAGCTTGGCTTCGGAGATGTAAATCAGCCGGCGGCCCTCCACCATGTACTCAATCAGCAGCTGCTCGTAATCGGCGATGGCCTGGTCGAACTGGTTGGGGTCGGGCAGGATGTTGTAGTGACCGGTGCCGCCGAAGACCCAAATCAGATTGAAAAAGAGGTCGCTCTCAAAGTCCCGCAGGGAAAGCTGGCTACCATCCAGGCGCACCACAGAGTACCACACGCCGAAGGCATCGGCGCAGACCGTGGGGTCAAACTTGGAGGGAGGCTCGGTGGCTTCCGTGCTGGGCTGGGTGGGGTCGGTGGAGGGCTCGGTAATCTCTGTAGAGGGCTCTGTAATTTCTGTGCTGGGCTCGGTGATTTCGGAAGAGGGTTCGGTAATCGGGGAGCTGGGCACAGAGGGTTCGGTGCTGGGGTCGGTCAGTTGAGTGGAGGGAGCGCTGGGCTCCGTGGTGGGAGCAGGGCTCTCGGTTTTCTTTCCGCAGGCCAGCAGGCTCAAAGCCAGAGCGGCAGCCAGACTCAACGCAAGTAATTTTTTCATGGGGTACCTCCTTCGGTTCGGGAAACGATACTCCCATTTTAGACCCATTTGCCCAGATCGTCAAGGAGAAGTTGCATATAGACAAATTAAAACGAATCTGATATAATTATTATGTATATGACCGAATTTTAAGCCGAAAGGAGTATTATATGAAAAAATCTTTTCTCCGAATCGGATGCCTGCTGCTGTGCCTGAGCCTGATGCTGGGGTTGCTGGCCTGCGGCAAGTCTGATTCCGAAGCTACCACCGCTCCCTCTGAATCCGAGGACTGGTCCAGTGCCCCCTCGGTACCCACGGTTTCTGTGCCTGCGGAGCCTTCCGACCCCTCTCAGCCTGAAACGGAGCCCTCCAACCCGTCGACGGAGCCTTCGCAGAGCCCCACCACCGCTCCCTCTGAGCCCAGCACCGCACCTTCTGAGGAGCCTACCACTCCTTCGGAGGAAGTGACTGCCCCCTCTGAAGAGCCCACGGTTAAGCCCACGGAGCCTACGGTTAAGCCTACGGAACCCACGGTGAAGCCCACGGAACCCACGGTGAAGCCTACGGAACCTACGGTTAAGCCCACCGAGCCTACCACTAAGCCCACCGAGCCCTCCCAGATGCCCACCGACCCGGTGGTGAAGCCTTCGGAGCCGGTGGAGGTGCCGGACATTCCTGCGGGCAACAAGGTCATCGAAATCGGCAAAGATCCCCTGCCCTACGATGAGATTTACATCTACCATCAGCTGTTCGACAAGGAAAACCGAGTGGAAGTGGACATCCAGATGTCTGACGCCGAGCTTGCCAAGATGCAGCGGGACTTCGAGAAGAACCACAAGTCCCCCATTTACCGGGTGGCTGACGTTTCCATCAAAATTTCCTCCGGTAACCGTTCCATCACCTACATCATCCGGGATGTGGGTGTGCGGATGAAGGGTAACACCTCCCGCACCGATTTCTACAGCCCGGACAAAGGCGGCATTTACAAGGCCATCCATCTGAAGCTGGATTTCCAGGAAACCTTCGACGATAAGGACTACTACGGCAGCGAGGCCCGCCAGTGGCCCGACAAGGCCGCCAAGGATGCTCGGAAGGATCGGACCTTTGCCACCCTGGAGAAGCTGGAGATGCGCTGGAATAAGTGCTACGATTCCACCTATCTGAAGGAAACCTACGCCTACGAGCTCTACCGGTCCCAGGGTGTGCTGGCGCCGCTGACCAACCTGTGCAGCTTCGACTGGAGCGGCAACCATATGGGCGTTTACACCATCAATGAGCCCGTGGACAAGGTATTTCTGGAGAAGCGCCTGCCTGCGGAGGATTTGGGCGGCGACCTGTACAAGCTGGGCTGGACCAATGCCGGCGCCACCTTCACCAATCTGGATTCCATCGGCATCGAGGATGAGTGGAACTACAAGTTCTACATCTACGATTTGAAAACGAATAAGAAGACCTCCCAGCACGAGTCCCTGAAGAACCTGATTACCAAGCTCAATTCCGGCAAGGTGACCAAGGAGAGCTTTGCGGAATTGGTGGATGTGAACAATTTCCTCCACTATGCTGCGGTTTCCTACTTCCTGGGCAACCCGGACGACCTGCGGAGCAATTACAACAACTGCTACCTGTACTTCCTGGGCAGCTCCGGCAAGGCCATCATCATTCCCTATGACTATGACCGCTGCCTGGGCATCACCTACGAGTACGACCCCTCCGGAAACGGCATGACCCAGGAGAATCCCTTTGAAGGTCTCCGGGGCAACGACCAGCGGAATCCCCTGTACCTGTACACCACCGACAAGGGCGGCTACTATGTGAAGGAATTTGTGGAGATTCTGAAAAAGGTCGCGGAAGATCCCCTGCTGAAGCCCCAGACCTTTGAGGCCATGTTCAACCAGTTCAAGGCCACCTACGGCGGCGATGTGAGACCCAGCAAGGAAATCGAGAATATGAGCTGGCGGAAGCTGGACTTCTCCCTGGACAGCTCCGACGGCGGCAACCGCTCCTTCGCCAGCTATATCAACACCAAAATGCAAACCTTCAACCGCTACATGGCCAAGGCCGATGACTACATCGACTACGAGCGCCCGGAGAAGACCATTTATTACATCCGGGGCGAGATGAACGGCTGGCAGGACAAGCCGGAATACGGCATGAAGATTGTGGACGGCAAGGCTACCATCACATTGTACATTGGCAACAACCAGCGCTTTAAGGTTTATAACTCGGTCCAGCAGCTGTGGTACGGCACCGTGGATATCTCCCCGGACACCACGGTAGAGTATTCCGCAGCGGGCAATCACGATAATATTTTGCTGAAACCCGGCAGATATGTGATTGAATTCGACACGGAAACCCTGCAAATTACCATCAAAAACGCATAAAAAGTGCACCCCCGGCTGAAACTCTCAGCTGGGGGTGCAGCTATGTGCGTTGGTAGAAGCAAATAAGAAAGCCCCCTCGAAAGAGGGGGCTTTGATACTTGGGGTTAGTTGCTGAAGTTCAGGGTGTTGATGGTCTTATTGCCCTCGGCGTCCAGCACAGCCAGCACGCAGCCGGTATAGTAGTTCTTGTCGTTCCAGTTACAGGCGGCAACCTCAACGGTGACCTCCTGACCGGCGAAGGCCTTCAGCCAGTTGTACTGGTTGGCGCTGGAGCAGTACAGGCGAACCTGGGTGCTGCCGTCGGTCAGGTAAATGTTGGTGTAGTACTTGCTCTCCTCCACGGTGACGGTGGCGGTCAGCCGGAAGGCAGTGGTGGTGTAGTCCACGTTGGGGTCCAGAGCATAGAAATTAGCCAGGGTCTTGTCGGTGACGAAGTAGCTGTCGTTGTAGGCAGTGTTGCCGTAGAGGTTACCCAGCACCTTGCAGTCTACCAGGCAGGTCTGACCGTGGTAGCCGGTGCCGCCCTTGGTGTTGATGTGGCGTTTACCCTCCAGAGCGATGGTCTGACCGGGCTGCAGAGTGGCCAGGGTGGCCTCGTCGGTGATGATGGCAATCATGCCAGTTTCGTCCATCAGGTAGAAGCCGGAGCGGTTGACCAGGGAGGGACCAACCACGCCCTTGACCACAACGATATCACCCACACCGGCGGAGATGGCGCCGGAAACATTCAGGGCATCCTCGGGCAGGCCGGACATTTCCACGGTGATGGCGATTTCGCCGGTGGCGGTCTTGTCGCCGTAGGTAGCGGTGACGGTGATGGTGGCGGTGCCGGAGGACTTGCAGGTCAGCACGTTGCCGGTGACATCGATGACGGAAACGTCAGAAGAGGTGTAGCTCAGGGTCACGTTCTCGATGCCCAGCAGCTGGGAGGAAACGCTGGACAGCAGCTCCAGGTTGGGGTTACCGGAGTAGCTGGTCATGAACTGGGGCAGACCAAAGTAGGTCACTGCGAACTGAGCGGCATCCACGGTGGACACGTCGAAGCTGTTGTCTTCAACCCGGACAGGAATGAAGCGGTAGACACAGCCGGAGGTGGTGGACTTGGCGTTGATCACAGCCAGGTAGACGGTGCAAATCTTGCCGTCAAAGGCGTCCATCCAGCCGAAGTCGGAGCCGTTGCACTGGGTGTAGACGTAGGAGCCGGTGGTTTCGTCCAGGTCGTTGATGTAGTAGTTGGTGAAGCCGGTGCCGGGGGCCTTCTTGACCAGGGCATTGACCTTAAAGATGGTGGTGGTGATGTCCTCGGCCACGGGGGTATCCATGATGTCCTTGACGGTGGACTCGGTGATCCAGCTGGTGTCGAAGGCGTTGTTGCCGCTGTCGTTGCTGACCAGGGTGCACTCGGTCAGCTGGTTGCAGCCCTTGTAGCCGAACTTATCGGCATTGTACTGCTCGTCGGACAGAATCCAGAAGTCCTTGGAGGCCAGGATGGTGATCTGGTTGCCCTCGGCAACGCGGCTGGCCACGTCACGGTCGTAAACATAAATGGAGTTGGTATTGTCAATCAGGAAAAAGCCGCTGGGAATCATGCCGTTGGCATAGGTGATGCGGGCAACCACGCCGCTGACCTTGACCTTGGTGCCGGTTTCGACCTTGCGGGCGTCGGCGATGGTGCAGGCGGTGTAGTCAGACTCGTCGATTTCGGGCTCTACGGTGCGGAAGTCGATCAGACGTGCGTTCTTAACTTCCTTGTTGCCGTTGAAGTTCTGCAGGGTGCAGTGCAGCAGCACGATGTCGCCCTTGTAGGCCTTGTTCTCCAGCTCGCTGTACTTCAGCTCGCCGTCGGCGCTGTAAGTGCCGTAGACGCTGATGGTGCCAGTTTCGTCCTGAATGGTCATGGCGCCGTAGAGGGCATTGTCCATGGACACGATGGTGCCGGCGATGTAGTAGCGCTCCTCGGTCAGGTTACCGGGCTCGCCGCACAGCTCCAGAGCCTGGGCGATGGTGATGATTTCGTAGTCAGCCCAAGGATTGGCGGGCTCGGAGGGGGTGGAGGGTGCGGTGGTGGGAGCTGTGGTGGGGGTTTCCTCGGTGGAGTCCTTGGTGCAGGCGCACAGGGAAGCCACCATCAGAACCGCCAGCAGCAGAGCAAGCAGCTTTTTCATGGGTGTTCTCCTTTACAAAACAGTATTTGTTGGGGGGGAAGCTTTTTCCATGATAATTATACCACCGCATCCGGTGGGATGCAATACGATTTTGTGGAAATTTGGGAGTTTGGGGCGAAAAGGGAATAAAACAGTGGGGCGTTGCCAGGGGGCGGAGAACGTAATGTAGGGGAGGGCCCCTCCCCTTTCGGGTTTTATTGGTGACCCGTACGGGAATCTCCCACGGCCTAAAAACATGCCGCCGGCATGTTTTCTTAACGGCCTTTCGATTCCCACACAAATCATTATGAAAAAAGCGCCCCTGCAAAGCAGGAGCGCATTTCTTCATGGTGACCCGTACGGGATCGGTTGCATTTTTCCTTCGGAAAAATAGAGGAGTTGCCGCCATCGAGCTGGCGGCAAGCAACAATCCACTGGATTGTTGCATCTTATGGTTCGATTTCCGTACTTATCGCATGAAAAAACTCCGGTACAAAAGTACCGGAGTATTTCTCATGGTGACCCGTACGGGAATCTCCCACGGCCTAAAAACATGCCGCCGGCATGTTTTCTTAACGGCCTTTCGATTCCCACACAAATTATTATGAAAAAAGCGCCCCTGCAAAGCAGGAGCGCATTTCTTCATGGTGACACGGCTGCGTCAATATCCGAACTGTTTTCCATATCCCGAAGCTCATCGGCGGTGGGGATGGTGATGGGTTCATCTTTGAAAGTTAAATAGACCACAATGCGGTCATCATACAGAAGAATGGCTTTTACCATTCCGTCGATCAGCCGCTCCTTATTCTTTGCGATGCTAAGATTTAGATTGCTGAACCGGTGCAATGCGAACAGAATCATCTCCCGGCTGATTTTAGGAAGCTTTTCTTCCTCCGCTTGAATATTTGCTACCAGCCGATCTTCCTCTGCCTCCAGTTCCAGCAAGTGAGCTTTTGTGTTGCGGGTGGTGATACCCTGCTCAATGGCATGTATCATATTTCTAATAGACTTCCGCACTTCCTTCAATTGCGCCTCAAGGACCGGGATCAGTTCACTGCCTTTGGAAAGCAACACCATCAGCTCGTCAGCAATATGGCACAGATTTTCTTCATTGTGAATGATGGAGGCAACCAATTCTACAACTTTATCCTCTATCCAATCCTTCCGCACAGCCTTTCGGTCACATTCGTGCCGCTTGGCACCTGCGCATTTATAGTATCGGTAAATCACGCCGTTGGGCTTGTTGGCACTGTCACCTACGAGCATACATTTGCAGGTGCCGCAGAACAGCTTGGTAGTCAATAAATACCGTTCAGGAGCCTTGCTCTTGCCCGTGGCGTGCTTGTTTGATTTCAGACGAACAGACACTCGTTCGAAAAGTTCCTTGGTCACAATGGCCGGCATTGCGTCAGGAAACACGATGTCCTTGTAGCGGTATTCGCCGATGTACTTCCGGTTAGAAAAAATGCGGGTCAGGGAATTTTTGTTGAAACGGTTTCCTGCGGCGGTGCGAAGACCTCTGGCGTTTAGATCCTCAACGATTTCCGTCATGGTCTCACCGCCGGCGTACCGGAGGAACATTTCCTGCACCACTGGTGCCTGCACGGGATCGATTTGATAGTGCTGTTCCTCGTCGATACAGTAGCCGTAGGGAATGGTACCTCCATTAAAAATGCACTTCAGTGCATTTTCGGTCAAGCCACGGTTGACCTTTTGCGACAATTCAGCGGAATAATACTCTGCGTTAGCTTCCAGCATGCCCTCGACCAAAATACCCACGGGATCATCGGAAATGGCCTCCGTGGCGGAAATCACCTTCACATCGTTCTTTTTCAGAGCAGCCTTGTACTTGGCTGAGTCAAAACGGTTTCGTGCAAATCGATCCAGTTTCCAAACAATGACCACATCAAAATTTTTCTTTGCGCTGTCCTTAATCATTCGCTGGAAATCCGGCCGTCTGTCCGTTCTGGCAGAATACGCCCGGTCGATGTAAGTACCTACAATTTCAATTCCGTTCCGCTCCGCATAGGCCATGTTCTCTCTGATCTGCCCTTCAATACTTTCTTCCCGCTGATTATCCGACGAATATCTCGCATAAATAACGCCCTTCATAAATAGCCCTCCTTTGATTATTTCTACCCCTATTATACCACACCCTCCAAGCAATTTCGCTCACGGACATAACTCGGCTCAAAACGCACAAAACCCTGCCGCAAATCCTTATGAATCGCAGCAGGGTTTTGGTTATTTTGCCGAAGTTAAAATGTAAACTTTTTGTAAATTCAAATTAAGCACGGTTTTTTAGTTCTCACGTCCAAGTAACCATTCCACTGATACGTTCAGAACATCGGCCAGGGCATTCAATTCGATATCGGAAACCGGACGCTTCTGTCCCTCAAGCAAGGAAAGTGCGGGGACGCTAATATCAATGCCTGCTAATTGTAGTTTGGCGAGCAGTTCGACTTGTTTCATTCCCTGCGCTTTGCGTGCAGCGGTCACTCTGGCACCAACAATATTGCGATTGCCCAATTCAAGCTTCCGTGGTTTCATACTGCTCACCCCTTTCTGCCGCTATTATATGTCGAAAAGGGGTTGATATATTTCGTAATACCAAATATAATAATTTTAATTTGGTATTACGAAATAAGGAGATGGGTTCATGGATATTTGATTCTACTGTTCTTCAAAAAATAATGCTTTTCTCGTTTGATTTTGCTTTGGAAATGTGCAAGATAGGATATATAGCATCATTTTGGAGGTAACCACATGAACGAGAGATGTTTAACAAAAACTCAAATCGATAAGTTTGCAAATTATCTGCGCAATGAGGAAAAAAGCACAGCAACCCAAGAAAAGTATCTTCGAGATGTGCGTGCTTTTTGCCGCTATACTGGCGATACGGAAATCAGCAAAGAAATAGTTATTGCATGGAAGAAACAGCTTTTGCAGGATGATTATGCTGTGAGATCTATCAACTCCATGTTGGCATCAGTGAACAGCCTGCTTGTGTTTCTCGGATGGCATGATTGCAAAGTAAAAAACATCCGCACCCAGCGGCAGACTTACTGTACAGAGGACAAGGAATTGACCAAGGTAGAATATATGCGGTTGTTATCGGCGGCGAAGCATAACGAACAGCTTCATTTGGTGTTGCAGACCATCTGCGGGACAGGTATCCGTGTATCCGAGTTGCAATACTTTACCGTGGAAGCGGTACGCTGTGGTGAAATTACAGTTAATTGCAAAAGTAAGACCCGGAACATTCTCGTTCCGGGCAAGCTGAGAAATACGCTTTTGAATTACGCCAAACGCCATAGCATCACAACCGGCGCGATTTTTGTGGGAAGAAACGGTAAACCTCTTGACCGAAGCTGCATCTGGCGGCAAATGAAGCAGCTTTGTAAGGCTGCTGGGGTTAAGGAAAGCAAAGTGTTTCCCCACAATCTTCGTAAGTTGTTTGCCCGGACTTTCTATGGAATCGAAAAGGATATTGCCAAGCTGGCAGATATCCTGGGCCACAGCAGTATCAATACCACCCGGATCTATATCATGTCAACCGGTACGGAACACCGACGAAAAATCGAACGTCTGGGGCTGGTGGTATAGAAAAACCACATAATTCGCATTATGTGGCAAGCATTATCTTATTAGTTACAAAACTACATATCTTCCCACTAGAATTATAGAATATCATCTGAGGAAAATCAAGGGTCAGGAATAAGAAAAGCACTTTTATTTTTGAAGCAATGACGAGCCGGAATATGACTTTTGGAATACAGGCAGCACAAATACACCCTCAAAGCAAGTTTTTTTGAAAACTTCATCGAGGGTGAACCTTTTGCGGTCTAAATAACGAGTGATTGCGGATTATATCAGATTAAATCCAACTAATTGCCACAGAATGCGAATTATGTGACACAAATCACACTAGTTGGAGGGAGCTTTATGAAAAGAAGGATTTTGAGTCTAGTAATCGCAATTGCGCTGGTGCTGGCAATATTGCCTGCTACTACGCCTACGGCACAAGCGGTAACAACATCGTCGTATGCGCCGTATGCGAAAATTCAGTACGAATACTCCGCAGATGTAGAATGTGGAACAATTCGATATATGGCGCAAAATCGAGAATCTGCGTATTTCAGCTGGAACTACTGGCCTGAAGCAAGCTTCGGCTCGTACGCAAGACCAGAAAAAGAATGTGGCACAGCTTGTATATCCATGGCATTATCGTATGTGGGCGTGGATAGAACACCAAAGGAATTGCTGGAAGCAACAAATGGAGTTACTGGGCACATGTGGGGCACACAAGGAGATGCTACATCACGATCAATTGCACATTCCACATCGTCAATATCTGCAGCAATGGATGATTACATAAACGGAGGAGGAAAGTACAGCCCGTTGTGCTTGTATATCGTTCCGTTCAGTGATACATCAGCAATGCATTGGGTTCTTCTAATGGGTAAAATAAGTGAAAACAAGTATTTAGCCCTCAATCCATGGCATACTGCTGGAACTAATGCTACTTTAGTTATTCAGATTAATGGGGCAACTGCTACTTACAACGGACGCACCAACCCAATTTCCGCTGTAAATCAATGGTACAACCCCAATGTGAGCATTTGCGACCACCCCTCTTATGACAGCCTTGGTATCTGCACCTCCTGCGGAGCGGAGTTTGACTGGGAACGTACATTTAATACCGGTACCAACGGAACATATAAGGTTACATCCACCTTTACCCCCCGGACGGATAAGCCTTATGATGCCGCAGCCAAGGCGGACTATTCAATCGATTCGGGAGAAAGAGTTGAAGTTCTCGCCCATTATAAGAACGCCTTTGATAACACATGGTATAAGTTCTTGTATAACGGACAGATTGGCTACGTATATGAATCATATTTGGAATATCAGGGTGTTGCACCTCTGAGAGTGGCCTGCAGTGACTTCTCGCCGGCGGATCAGGCGGTTCTTGAGAAGAAAGCTCAGCCGGTAATTGGCACTGTGAATTCTAATTATCCGCTATCTGCAATCTACGCCTATCTGGACGGCAATCAGTATGCCAGTTGGCATGCAGGAAATAACTACACAACTCATGTCAGCCTTCGGGAAACAGACATTAACTATGCGTTGCCATTTAGTTCATTGTCCGATGGCAAGCACACTCTTGAACTGATTGCCTATTCTTTTGAGCATGATACCGGCGTGCGGTTCCATAGTAGCGTGTTTTATATGACTGCAAAAACCGATGAGGATACTCGCCCTGGAAAACCGACGCTGAATGTGTCTGTGGATCAGGATTACGTTACTTTTACATGGAGCGTGACAGCCAATACCACTCACTACAATCTCTGGCTGGCGAAGAAAAACGGCGATGCGGAGTGGGAAGAGGTGGAGCAGATTTTCTATGCGGAGAATGGGCTGTCCTGCACTCTCGAAGCTGGTGAGTATCGTGCCCAGCTGCTTTCCTATAACTCCAACGCATGGGAGTCAGACGGCAGTGACTGGATGCACACATGGGCAGATGATGTGTTCTTTACAATTGATGCAGATACCTATACGGTAACTTTCGATGCCAATGGTGGAACAGATGCACCTGCTAGTCAGGATGTCCAAGCTGGGGCGTCAATGTTTATTCCACAATCTATCCCTCGTTATTTCGGCTGGAATTTCAAGGGGTGGGCGTTAACGGAATCGGCATCGCTCCCTGATTATCAGCCTGACGAAATCATTACACCGACTTCAGACATAGTGCTCTATGCAGTATGGGAGGCTCCGTTCCAGTATTACGGAGCAGATGGATATATGTGCAGTGTGCAGGTTGACTATCACGGTCAGGGTATCTATATCCAATTCTGGAATCCTTATCCCGATACGCATTATGTGCTCTATGGCGTGGGCGATGAGGATAATCGAGTGTATTTGTATGACTGCGACGGAAATCTGCTGGCTTTCAACGACGATGGTGAAAACGGCAGGAACTTTGAACTGGAATACTGCTTCTCCAGTGACGAGTGGTACTACATCTATGTTAACTTTTATAGTCTCCCGAGTACAGGTGAGCTTTGCTTCAATATCGGAAGGCGCTATACCATAACCTACGATGCCAACGGTGGCGCGGGCGCTCCTGAGGAAACCTACCGCTACTATGGATCAGGTGCATTGCTGAGTGACACAGTGCCTACAAGAGAGGGCTATACCTTCCTGGGCTGGGCAACCAGTGCCAATGCTACCAGTGCGACCTACCACCCCGGGGATGGTTTTACTCCAAACGCAGATACAACATTGTACGCAGTATGGCAAAGAGATGTTGCGGAGTCGGATGCTCAAATTTTCGTTAGCAGCACTGAGGCACAGCCCGGAGCAACCGTAGCTGTAACAATTGCAGTCAAGAACAACCCTGGCGTTGCATCGTTAAAGCTGAAAGTATCCTATGATGATATGCTGACGTTGACAAATATCTCTTACAATACTGCAATTGGCGGTCAGTTCCAACAGCCTCAAGCGTTGACCAGCCCTGTTACTTTGAACTGGTTTAATGGCGTAGCCAACGCTGATGGTGACTGGCTATTTGCGACACTCACCTTTGCGGTATCAGAAAATGCCCAACCGCAGGATGCCGCAGTAATTTCAGTTTTTTATGATCCCGAAGATGTTTATGACATCACAGAAACCAATATCACATTTGGAATTGTAGAGGGTGAGGTTGAAATCGCTGACTATATGCCCGGCGATATCAACGGCGATGGTGTCGTTAACAACAAGGACCTGACTCGGCTGTTCCAACATCTGTCCGATTGGAATGTAGATGTAAACGAACCTGCGTTGGATGTCAATGGTGACGGAAACATCAACAATAAGGATCTGACTCGACTGTTCCAGTATCTATCTGACTGGAATGTTGAGATACACTAAGAAAGGAAATTATTATGGAAAAGAAGTATTGCCGTATTTTGAGTTGGGTCATACTAATTTGTATCTGCTTATCATTGCTCCCCAATGGCGCAATACCTGTAGAGGCCGCCAGCGCGGGGCTTAGTCTAGCACAGTTGCGGCAAAAGTTCCCACATGGTAAGTATTGGAATGGAGGAAACGCAAACTCCTATACATCCTCGCCCTGTAACCATCATGGTAGTTGCAGTTACAACGGTTCTTGTGGCTGTAATTCCTTTCTTGGATTGTCCATACAATGTATGGGTTATGCAGAAAAACTGGGTTATGATGCTACAGGATATAATCCCCGAAATAATACAAATGGATGGTATACATACACATCTTCTTCTGCGTTGGACAATCTTAAACCGGGTGATATTGTCAGATATAAGAACAATGGACATTCTATATATGTCATAGGAGTAAATGGAGAGACTGTCACTTATACCGATTGCAACAGTGATGGACATTGTATTATTCGCTGGGATGCAACAATTTCGAAGTCTACATTGAAATCTTCTTTTACTCATGTGCGTTCTGCGCCATCTTCAGTGTCATCAGGCTCAACCCATACTGTAGATTCATCGTACGGCACAAATTTCACAGCTTATCCGAAAGCGAAAATTACAGCAGAGAATATCTTTAATGAGAATCATGGTCAGATAAGTTCGAGCTCCTGGATTGGAACTTCGGATAAATGTACAATCCACGAAGTTTATACCGACGGCTGCTGCAAAGTGACCTATCCGCTTGATGCAGGTGGTACGAAAACAGTTTACAGTAAAATATCACTATTTAATATTCAAGCAAATATTACTCCTAAAATTGCCTATTGGATATCCTATGACAAAATGGGAGATAGGATAACATCTGCCAAGCAAGGAGATTGGGTATATTTGTGTTTCAGAATGTATGATGAAAATTCAGGGAGCAATCTGAATGACGTAGCACCCAATAGAGATTATTCTGTAACTGAGACAATATACAGGCCGGATGGGACAGTAGCACATACATATACTTACAGCAAAAGCGACAATAACTGGATTGGTGCAAGATGTTATACTGCGGGAACCTATTCCTATAAAGTGGCAATCAGTGGTGAATGGGGCGGTACATTTACAGGTACTTTCGTTGTTCAAGAGAACCCTAAAAAAATCAATGTATCCAATAATAACGTCAACCTAACGCTCGGTGGCCAAGCAACGTCTACTATTAAGGTTTGGTCCACCGGCTACTATGACGGAAGCACTACGTTGTATTTCAGCCGAAGCAATTCAAATATCAGTTGTTCTTGGGGAGACTGGGAGGACGGAAAAGCTCCATTAACGATTACTGCAAATGCCGTGGGTACGACGACGTTGACTATAGGCGTAAAAGACAGTGATTCAGGAACTGTGCTAGACACTACTACGGTTACGATTACTGTTACATGCTCCAGCCACAGCTACTATTACAGCGTAACAACAAAACCGACAACTTCCTCAACTGGCAAATTGACGGGTACCTGTTCGAAATGTTCTGGTGCAACGACGATTACTTTGCCCAAGCTGAACACTACAGACTATAGCTATGCTGTGAAGACAGCGGCAACCTGTACTGCGGCAGGCACCGGACGCTACACTTGGAAAACTACCACCTATGGCAGTTTCTACTTTGATGTGGCAATTTCTGCAAAGGGACACAGCTACACCAATAAGGTAACAGTTCCTACATGTACGGCTCAGGGATATACCACGCATACCTGTTCCTGCGGATACAGCTACAAGGATACTTACACCAGTGCTACGGGTCACAGCTACAGCTACAAGGCGACTAAGGCACCGACAACCAGTGCAACCGGTACTTTGACGGGCACTTGTTCCAAGTGCAAGGGTACTACCACGGTAACTCTACCGAAGCTGAATTCGACCGACTACAGCTATGCTGTGAAGACAGCGGCAACCTGTACTGCGGCAGGCATCGGACGCTACACTTGGAAAACTACCACCTACGGCAGTTTCTACTTCGATGTAGCGATTGCCGCAAAGGGGCATAGCTACACTAACAAGGTAACAGCTCCCACTTGCACGGCACAGGGATACACCACCCACACTTGCTCCTGCGGCTACAGCTACAAGGATACTTACACCAACGCTACCGGCCACAGTTACAGCTACAAAGTGACCAAAGCGCCAACAACCAGCGCTACTGGTACGCTGACTGGAACGTGCACCAAATGCTCTGAAACAGCAATGGTGACACTGCCCAAACTAAATGCTTCGGACTATAGCTATTCGGTTAAAACAGAGCCCACATATACCGCCACAGGAATTGGACGATATACTTGGAATACGACCGCTTACGGTAGCTTCTCCTTTGATGTTACTTTGGATAAGTTGGAGACAGCGGGACAAATCGTAGTCCAGAATGGTTCGGCCGCACCCGGCGAATCTGTTACAGTAACGATTGCACTCAAAAACAATCCCGGCATTGCATCCCTGAAGTTGAGAGTATCGTATGGCAATATTCTGACGCTTACCAATATTTCTTACAATACTGCAATCGGCGGTATGTCGCAGCAACCTCAGACAATGACCAGTCCGGTTATTCTAAACTGGTTTAATGGCGTGGCTGATAGTACCGGCGACTGGACCTTTGCAACCTTAACATTTGTCGTGTCTGAGAATGCTGAAGCTGGGGATATCGCCGATATCACAATTTGCTATAACGCTGATGATGTGTACAATATCGCCGACCAAAATGTCACATTTGCAGTGGTCAACGGAACCATTGAGGTTGCGGATTATTTGCCTGGTGACATTAATGCTGATGGCACAGTCAACAACAGAGATTTAACCCGATTGTTCCAATACCTTTCCGATTGGAATGTAGAGGTTAACGAGCCTGCGTTGGATGTCAACGGTGATGGAAGTATCAACAACCGAGATCTGACTCGACTGTTCCAGTATCTATCTGACTGGAATGTTGAAATCCACTGATTGCAGCAAGAAGAATAGCTCAAATATTACTCGAGGAGGCAAAAACAATGGAAGCAACAAAACGATTGATTGCAATGATTCTAGCATTGGTATTGTTTGTAGGACTTTTACCTGCGACGATGCCTAAGGCTAACGCAGCAATCAGCACCAGTACCTTTGAAACAAAGGTGCAGGACTTTATCAACGACAGCCGATGGAAAAACGGCATTGCATGGGGCGATAGTCAATCCCCCAAGCTGTCCAAATGGGCCAGCACAGGTTGCTGCGCTTATGCGGCGGATTTTGTGGCCTATGTCTACGGTTCCACCAGCGCCGCATGGACCAGCTCCGACTTCACAAAATTTACCGATCTGAATGAGATTCGGGCCGGTGACATCATCCACACCAGCAATCATTGGTTTGTGGTGCTGGAGCGCAACGGGGATACCTTCCGCACCGTGGAGGGCAATTTCGATGATAAGGTGCGCGTTTCCAGTGACGGCTGGGGCATCAAAAACGGCAAGATCTACAACCTTAAAGCTTCTAATGGTGAGCGTACCTTTGAGTACGGATACCACTACAATTTCTCGGATGGCGGTTCTTCCACGGCCTATTCCTCCAGCCAGGTCTACCACAGCATTGATCTGTCCGCCGCGGTGCTGGCCTCCCGCACCAATCAGCAGGTCAGCGGCGACTGCGCTGTGGTTTCCATGGCAACCGTGGAGGCATTTATGTACGGTGCGACTTCCACGGCTGACAAAAAGACGGTCTACAATGCCCTGGTCAGCAAGAACGGCGACAATGATTATGCCTACTGGAGCAACTGCGGCTATGTGTCCCACAGCTCCATGGATTGGGGCAAGGTGTACGAGAACCTGTCCAAGGGCTATCCGGTGATTGTTCACCGGCCGGCCAGCGGCTCCAAGGTCCAGCATTGGGCGGTGGTGGCCGGTTACAATGGCTCCACCACCACGTTGGAAAAGGATAAGTTCATTATCGTGGACGTGTACCACGGCTCCGGCGGCACGGATATCTACAGCTCCGGCTCCTGGAGAGGCAGTGTATCCATTGACCGGATGGTGACCCGGAAAAACGGTATCTCTATCACCAGCTTGTCCGGCATTAAAATGGCCATCAACCATCCCGCTCCGGTGCATCAGTATGGCAGTGGCCACGGCGTGTATGGCTATGTGACCAGCAATGTGAACTTGATCTCCGTGCAGGTCAAGGTGGCCAAGGCCGACGGCACTGCGGTCTATAATAAAAACGTGACCCCCAACGCCAAGAGCTACTCTGTGTACAATCTGGACAGCGAAATGACCTTCGCCAAGTGGGAGAAGGGCCAGTATACTTACACGGTGACGGCCATAACAGCCTCCGCCACCAGAACCTATCAGTATTCCTTTGAAATCGCCACCGGCTGGCCTGTGACCGAAAGCCAGCAGAGTTACGTCTTTACCTTCGATGCCAACGACGGCACTGGTGTGCTGCCCAGTCAGACGGTGTATTTTGACGGCACCCTGCATATTCCGGCTACGGTTCCGACCCGCAGCGGCTATACCTTCCTGGGCTGGTATGCCATGCGCAACGGCGACCAGACATGGTACAGTGCAGGAAATGGCTGGTATACGGACGCACAGCTCACAGCATCCGGGTACACAAAGCGGCTGTATCCTACAGATACGGATTTTGTTATCAATAACAGCTGGCTGTCCGGCTGTATGGATACCACCGGATTTACTTTCTATGCCGTGTGGGAGGCTGAAGAGGTCGCCACCTACACTGTCAGCTACAACGCCAATGGCGGCACCGGTGCACCTGCCAATCAGACAAAAATCCATGATGTGAGTCTGACCCTGAGCAGCACCACGCCCACCCGCTCCGGATATACCTTCCTTGGCTGGGCGACCAGTGCCACAGGTTCCGTGGCCTATCAGCCCGGTTCTAGCCTTACTGCTAATGCAGATACCACCCTGTACGCCGTGTGGGAGCAGGATGCGATATCCACCGAGCCTCAGATTGTTGTGGAAAGCAAAAGGGCGACGCCAGGCGAGGAGATTGCCGTTACGGTTGCGGTTCGGAACAATCCTGGAATCGCATCTCTGAAATTAGAAATTGCTTTCGACAGTGTTTTGACGCTGACCGGGGTTACATATAACAGCGAGATTGGCGGTCAATTCCAACAGCCGCAGTCCATGGCAAGTCCGGTTACATTGAACTGGTTTAACGGCACATCGGACACAGAAGGGGATTGGATTTTTGCTACGCTGTTCTTCGTGGTTTCTGAAAACGCACAGACGAATTCTTCTGTAAATATTTCGGCTTCCTATGATCCTGAGGATGTATACGATATTACAGAGACGAATATTGCTTTTGACGTTGTGAATGGTGTGATTTCCGTAATGGCACATATGCCCGGCGACATCAATAATGATGGCGCTGTCAACAACAAGGATGTGACCCGGCTGTTCCAGTATTTGTCCAATTGGGATGTCATCGTCAATGAGGCGGCATTGGATGTAAATGGCGACGGAAATGTTAACAACAAGGATTTGACTCGACTGTTCCAGTATCTGTCTAACTGGAACGTTGAAATACACTAATTAAAGGAGAAGAAAATGAAGAAAAAATTTATTCCGATTCTGCTGGTCATTATGATGCTGATCAGCATCCTCCCTGTTCACGCGGTGGAGGCCGAGCCTACTTTTGTGGTGGATTCTGTTGTTACAGAGGCTGGAGAGACTGTAGATGTGACCATCAGTGTAAAAAACAATCCTGGTATCGCATCTATTAAATTGTCTGTAACTTACGATGATTCCCTGACTCTGAACAGCATTACCTACAACTCCACGATTGGCGGTATGTCGCAGCAGCCCCAGACAAAGGATAGCCCCGTAACCCTGAACTGGTTTAACGGTTCTGCTGACAGCCACGGTGACTGGGTATTTGCTACACTGTCTTTCACCGTTAACGACAACGCCACTATCGGTGATTACGATGTGACCGTTACTTATGAAGCGGACAACGTCTACAATATTGCAGAAGAGAATGTTACCTTTGCGATTGAGAACGGCAAGGTTGAAGTGATTTGCGGACATAATAACACAACCAATGTCGCTGAAATTCCCGCCACATGCGCTCAGAATGGATTCACTGCCGGTGTTTACTGCAACGATTGTCTGACCTACATCAGCGGTCATAAGGAGGTTCCTGCTACCGGCGAGCACACTGATACCGACGGCAACTGGGATTTCGATGAGGATGGTCACTACCACATCTGTGCCTGCGGCCAGGTGTTCGATGGTGCTTCCCATGCTGGCGGCAGTGCTAGCTGTAATGCAAAGGCGGTTTGCAATATTTGCGGAACATCCTACGGCAATGCAAACAGCAACAACCATGGCGATACCGAGTTTCGCAACGCAGTGGCTGCCAGCTGTAATTCTGACGGTTATACTGGCGATGGTTACTGCGTTGATTGTGGTGCGCTTGTGGAAATGGGAACGGTAATTCCAGCCACTGGCGATCATGTAGATGCCGATGGCCAATGGGAGACTGATGGTGAGAAGCACTGGCTCACTTGTACTTGCGGAACGGTCTTTGATGCGTCCACTCACGCGGGTGGTGAAGCTTCCTGCATCAAGAAGGCAACTTGCCTCGTCTGCCGTGTTTCTTATGGTACCGTTGATGCTGATGCTCACGGAGATACCGAGGTAAAAAATGCCCAGTCCGCCAGCTGTAGCGAGGACGGCTACACAGGTGATATGCACTGCATGGATTGCGGCGAGCTGCTGTCTTCCGGTACTGTAATTCCTGCGACCGGAAACCATGTGGATGCAGACGGAAAGTGGGAGAATGATGCCAATAACCATTTCCACACCTGTGCTTGCGGTGCTAAGTTTGATGAAACAGCTCACAGCGGCGGAAATGCTACTTGTATCGAGAAGGCTGCTTGCTCCGTATGTGGTAAGAATTATGGCGATGTTAACTCTAATAACCACGTTAATACCGAAATAAAAAATGCCGCAAACGCTACCTGCAAAGATGCTGGCTATACCGGCGATACCTGCTGCGTTGATTGCGGTGAGTGCTTGCTCGCTGGTGAGGAAATACCTGTAAACGATGCGCACAGCTATGGCGATTGGGTGACAACTAAGGAGCCTACCGAGGAAGAAACCGGTCTAAAAGAAAAGACCTGCTCCATCTGCGGCGATGTGGTATCTGAGGAACTGGCCAAATTGGAAAAGGATCCCGGCAGTAACCCTGGCACCGGCGATGTGGAGTACATAGCTATTGCTGCTGTGGTGATGGTTGCCGCTATTGCAGCATTGGTTCTTATCAATAAGAAAAAATACATAGTCTAAGTAGTTACCTTGTGGGGCGGAGCCAGAGCGATCCGTCATCCTTTCAAATCACCGACTGGGTTTCCAGTCGGTGATTTTTTGCGGTTAAAGGGCTTTTTGTTATGAGTCGAACTCGTTTATCATAATAAAGACAGAGCTAAGTTACAGATGAATTGGAGTGAAAAAGGGAAGGGTGTGAAATACCGCCCAGCACAGTATTTTGTGTCCGAGCTTGCCAATCGGACACAGTTGATCTGCGCGATAGCCGTGCGTGGATCAACACAAAAACGCAGCACCACAGCCCGCGGCAATGGGGCTGGTACTGCGCACGTTATGCTTTTGGAGCTGTTGGCGCGCCGCAGGGGCGGCGGCAACAGCGAAGAGAGCGACTGGTGCGGAACACTCTCAGATCCACACAACCAGTGTGGATCTGAGAGATGGGCCGCAACGGGAGCGTTCTCACGAGCGATGGTTATATATAAGTATAAATACTTATATATAACCATCCGCGAGTGATTTATCCGAAAAAATGACGTGGTTATTTGCGTGATATCATCTGCGAATGGCACCGCAGGTGTAGAGTATCGACGCACAATTGCCAGCTTCACAGTAGTATTCCGGGGGCGTGGTCATGCCCTATGGAATCGTAAGCCACGGCGGGCTGCAGTGACAGTTTGGGTGTTCCTATGACACCTTTCGGGGCGTACCCGATAAAGCGAGGCGCGGTCGCGTAAGCCATAGGTTGCCGAGTTGAACAATATTGGCGGGCCGATGCTGCCCGACAGCGCTGAGTTGACCACAGTGCTAGCATCACATTTATCCCATAAGGAGGCAAAAAAACATGGGAAGATCGGAAAAACTGAAGGCTGTTATGAATCGTGAAGCCATGCAAAATGACAGCAAGGCCGACGGCAAGCTGACCAACGATGTAACCACCAAGCCTTATAAGCGGCACATCGAAAGCTTTTGCGAATGGGCTGCCGGACTTGGCATCAAGCGCACGGCCGATATCCAAAAGCAGGGCTTTACCCCTGCAACCTTGATCCAGAAATACACGGATGAGTTGGTGAAAAAGGGATTGAAACCCACGTCCGTACATACATACCTTGCGCCGGTGTGCAAGGGGCTTGGTATCGGCATGGAGCAAATCAATAAACCTCAGCGGCTCTCGAAAGACATCGTGAAAAACACAAAATTGCAGCAGAATAAAGTTGGACAAAAACAAGAAGACGATCCACGCTACGCACGGATTCTTCGCTTGGCGGAGATCGTCACCGTGCGTCCACAGGCGTTGGTGCGGCTGACTGCTCAAAATATCAAGGTTGACGAAAACGGTGATCATATTATCGAAGTTCGTGACAAAGGCGGCAAAATGAGCATCCAGCTGCTCCTTCCCCATGAGGTAGAGCTTGTCCGTGATATTCTGTCCAAGGATGCCGCAGGCAATCCTTTGAAACCAGGGGAGCGCCCTTTTTCCACGCAAGATTTGGGGCAGATTGCGTACAGTAAATATCGGATTCTACGGGCGCAGGAGATGGAGCGATACTTTGAAATGAGATTTAATGCGTGGCAGGATATGCCGAAAAAGACCGCACAACAGCATGAAGCACGGGAAAAGGCCAAAGCGGAAGCAATGGCAGAAAAGCAGCAGTGGATCGACAAGATCGTTTCAAAATATGCCGCTGCCCACCCGACGGAAACTCCGGAAAAGATTGTCCAGTACCGCCGTGCGCTTTCCCGGGAAACTAAAATCTCCATCCGAGAAGGCAATCGGGAACGGGCGATTGCCTTGGGCCGACCCACCGAGTATGACCGAGTGGCAGTACGGATCGCATCTGTCTATGCGCTCAGTCATTGGGAGGACGAAACTACGATTCGCAATTACCTTACCAAGTAATTTTGTTGTGTTACTTACGAAAAAATCATACTAATAGTGTACATCCCAGTGGCCCGGCGCAGCCGGCGTCGGGCGGGTGCCCCGGATGGCTCCCGGGGTGCTGTGCTGGGGGCGGTACATCCTTTCCTCCGCCCTCGGCGGACACTGGGGCGGTTCCTTAAAAACACGAAAGGAGGACAAAGCAATGCTTCTTGAAAGAATTTTGTTGCGGCTTTTTCTTCTGCTGGATAATCTGAAGAAATGCGCAGTCTGCATTCTGCGAAGCAAGCGTGCAAGCAGGGAAATCCCTGACAACGTCATCAAAGAGATTGCCCGTTGCTTGCTGCCGGATATCGTTTCTTACTGCGAATCCGAAGCAGGCAAGGCGGAGTTTGAACGGTGGAAAGCACAACAACCCGAAATGCAAAAGAGCAAGGCCGGTTAGGCCTTGCTCTTGCTCAATAGGGATAGTGCAACAAAAAGACAAATCCGAACCAGTTTCGATTTACGAAACAGTTCGGATTTGTTACATGTGGTGACCCGTACGGGAATCGAACCCATGTTACCGCCGTGAAAGGGCGGTGTCTTAACCGCTTGACCAACGGGCCTGGTAGCGGCAATCTGATTCGAACAGATGACATACCGGGTATGAACCGGCTACTCTACCAACTGAGTTATGCCGCC
>JBGVDR010000134.1:0-1504 GCA_045119455.1 Faecousia sp. | reverse complement strand
CGCCACCTGCCACCTGCTCTATATGGCATCGTTACCAGTTGACCAGGTGGGCCGTGTAGCGAGCGCAAGTCAGGGAAGTGTGAGCACGTCGTTTGATCTGCCAAAATCCGGCAATTCAGCCGCCGCAGAGTTCTGGAACCGTACAAACTGCGGGATGCAGGTATGGCTTATGCTGGCTCCATACCGTTTAGGCGGCCGGATCTATCTTAGTAACCATGTGCACCCGTGGGGGTGATCTATGTTTACATTCGACGGACTAAAGAACCTGGCAACCGCCGTATCCAATAAGCTGAGCGCGTGGGCGCAGAAAGCTAAATCGACAATTTTCAAAGAAAAAAGCACGGAGAAGGTGAGCGTGTCCGTGGGTATTTTTGACCCGCGGATCTCTACATATGCGAGTTACCTGGAGCGCGGCTGGGTGCAGTATGTAACCCGTAAGCAGTCCGCCTATTTCCGCGGGATCCTGGGAGAAAACGCCCCGATGCCGGGATCTATGCTCATACTGCCACCGCGTCCAATGTTTGGAGCCACCTCCAGAGCATACCGCAATAAATGGGATAAGTTCATAGCCGATAATATCCGCAATGCTCACGGCCAGCAGGACAATGAACGCTTATTAAATGCAGTCGGCTCTATGATCAAAAAAGATCTACAGACAACAATCGCGAGCAACGGCACGCCGGATGAAAGATTTAAGACCAGGGCGCCGCTGACTATGCAGCTTTTAGCCGCGAGTGCTGCGGGCCACCGTACCGATGCAACCGGAGGGAGCTCCAGAGCCCAGGCACTTGTACGCACCGGAACAATGCTAAACAGTGTAAATTATAAGATTACAAAGGGCACCGCAGAGGCCGGAGATACGACCATCACGCGGAGCACAGGAGGTTAGACCAATGAACGCACAGCAGGCAATAAGGGCCGCCGCCGCTTTTAGGGCGGGGCTTATGTTCATACGCGGATTAAATCGCACAATGGCCCAGGATGCCAAGATCAAGGGCGGCTGGATTACCATAGGGGCAAAGAAAGCCAACGCGGAGGGCAAAGGCGGCCGCAAGGGCATACACGTTAAAGTCGATGATAACGGCCGCGTGGTTGCCGGGCTGGGCGGTAAACGCTCAAAGGGTAAAAGCCTTAAGGCTGCAATCCGCGGGCTTAATGCAGAGCGTGAGCGCGCGAAAAACGACAAATTAAATGGGAAAATTGCGGAAGTTCCGCAAAAATCAAAAGTAAAAAGCAAAAACGAGCCGCAAGTAAACAAAGAGCAAACCGATAAGCAAACAGAAAGCAAACAGATACGCAAAGAGCAGACTCCCGAGCAGAAAGCCGCTAAACAGGCTGAGGCCGAGTCTAAAAGTATGTTGCGTTACGGGTTTGACCTTCACCGTGATTTTAACCGCTGGCGCGGCATATGGCCGGAGTCGGAAAAAGACACGGTGCAGAAAACTCAATCCCGCTTTGCCGATTATATGGAAATGCTGCGGGATGTTAAAAACCGTGCTGTGGG
>JBGVDR010000133.1:0-6674 GCA_045119455.1 Faecousia sp. | reverse complement strand
TCGGCCCTCGCGATGACAAGGAAGTTTTGAGTGCACCTAAATAGTCAAACCGGGAGGGGCAAGCCCCTCCCGGTTCTTCTTTTGCGGTAAATATTGTTTAGCGGTGTAATCACAAGTGCGTCATTGCGAGGAGCGAAGCGACGTGGCAATCTCCTGACAATTAAACGCAACGATTTCCTTTAGAGGAAATCGCCACGGGCCTTTCGGCCCTCGCGATGACAAGGAAGTTTTGAGTGCACCTAAATAGTCAAACCGGGAGGGGCTTGCCCCTCCCGGTTCGTTTATTGTGCGGTCGATTTGGCCATAATCCCAGTGCGCTCCAATGTGAAATTTTGCAGATCTGTGAAAAATAACCGAAACTTTCCTTTCTTTTTATTCAAATTTCCACTTTCCTAATTGACAAAAATGTGGTATGTTATGCGTGGGGATTTATGTCCTTACTTTGCCTTAATGGCTTCACCCCAACCAAAGAAAGGAACTGAGAAATTATGACCGAAGATCTTTCCACTTTTCTGTATTATTACCATACCGGCACCAGTACCCAGTGCTATGAATATCTGGGCTGCCACCCCGAGCAGCGCGATGGCGTTGACGGCTTCGTATTCCGCGTCTGGGCTCCCAACGCACAGAATGTCAGCGTGGTTGGCGATTTCAACTACTGGAACGCCGATGATTTGATGATGACCAAAATCTCTGACGGCATTTGGGAGGCATGGTCCCCCAACGCCCAGGAGGGTCAGGCCTACAAGTATCTGATTCACCATTGGAATGGCCGCCGCGTCCACAAGATGGACCCCGTGGGCTTCCGCTCCTGCAAGGCTCCCGACACCTCCAGCATCATCTGCCGGCTGGACAGCTACAAGTGGCACGACAGCCTGTGGATGGCCCGTCAGACCCGCCGTGAGCCTCTGGAGTCCCCCATCAACATCTATGAGATGCACCTGGGCTCCTGGCGTCGCCGTTGGGACGGCGGTGGCTACCTGAGCTATGCCGAAATGGCTGAGCAGCTGCCCGGCTATCTGAAGGATATGGGCTACACCCACGTGGAGATGATGCCCCTGTCCGAGTACCCCTACGATCCCAGCTGGGGCTATCAGGTCTCCAACTACTATTCCCCCACCAGCCGTTACGGCACCCCCGATGAGCTGAAGATGCTGATTGATGCCCTGCACCAGGCTGGCATTGGCGTGATTCTGGACTGGGTTCCTGCCCACTTCCCCAAGGACGAGTATGGCCTGTACGAGTTCGACGGCGGCTGCACCTACGAGTACCAGGATCCCATGATGAACGAGCACGCCGAGTGGACCACCCGCATCTTCGACTGGGGCCGTCCCGAGGTTAAGAGCTTCCTGATTTCCAATGCCGTGTACTGGCTGCGTGAGTTCCATATCGACGGCATCCGTGTGGACGCAGTCAGCTCCATGCTGTACCTGGACTATGCCCGCCCCCACTTCCGCCCCAACCGCTACGGCGGCCGCGAGAACCTGGAAGCCATCGACTTCCTGCGTCAGCTGAACAACGCTTGCTTCAACGTCCGCAAGGGCATCATCACCTGTGCCGAAGAATCCACCGCGTTCCCCATGGTCACCCGTCCCGACTTCGACGGCGGCCTGGGCTTCCTGCTGAAGTGGAACATGGGCTGGATGAATGACACCCTGAAGTACATGAAGGACGACCCCATCTACCGCAAGTACAAGCACAACATGCTGACCTTCTCCATGACCTACGCTTTCTCCGAGAACTTTATCCTGCCCCTGTCCCACGACGAGGTGGTTCACCTGAAGGGCAGCCTGCTGAACAAGATGCCCGGTGACTACTTCTGGAAGTTCGCCGGCGCCAGAGTCCTGCGTGGCTACCAGATGGCACACCCCGGCAAGAAGCTGTGCTTCATGGGCGCTGAGCTGGGTCAGTTCACCGAGTGGAACTTCAACAAGGACATCGACTGGACCGTGTTGGACTACGAGATGCACCAGAAAATCAACCTGTTCTACAAGGAGCTCAACCACTTCTACAAGGAGCACTCCGAGCTGTGGGCCGATGACCTGAGCTGGAACGGCTACCAGTGGATTCAGCCCGATGACGGCGACTCCAGCGTGCTGGCTTTCCGCCGTATCGACCCCAAGAAGAACAAGGAGCTGATTTGCGTCCTGAGCTTCACCCCCGTCTGCCGTGACGATTACCGCTTGGGTCTGCCCAAGGAGGGCACCTACGAGCCCATCTTCTGCTCCGATGATTGGCGCTACGGCGGCACCAACCAGCTGCCTCACGAGGTCACCTCCGAGGAGATTGGCTTCCGGGAGTATCAGCACTCCGGTCTGTTCCGCATCCCGCCCATGTCCATCACCTTCTATGCCCGCAAGCCCGAGCGCAAGGGCCGCAAGAAGGCTGAGCCCGTGGCAGAAGTGGCAGAGCCCACAGCAGAATAATCCGTAACCCCTTTTGAAACGGGGCCGATGGACCCCCATCGGCCCCGTTTTGTATCGTTTTCCCCAAGCCCCTCCCCTCTGGGGAGGGTGCCAAGCGAATGCGAGACGGGAGAGGTGCCGTAAATAGACGGATTGCCAAGGCACATTGGCAAAAACCTACTGCACCAACCTCTTCTGTCACGGCGTGGTCACCATGCCGTACCACCTTCCCCGAAGGGGAAGGCCTAATCCCGTACTGCAACATTATTTTATAAGGAGCTGTGACCCATGTACTTCCAGAAAAAACGCTGTATCGCCATGCTTCTGGCCGGCGGTCAGGGCAGCCGTCTGAAGGTTCTCACCGAAAAGACCGCCAAGCCTGCCGTGCCCTTCGGCGGCAAGTACCGCATCATCGACTTTCCTCTGAGTAACTGCGTCAATTCGGGCATCGACACCGTGGGTATTCTGACCCAGTATCAGCCCCTGGAACTTAACGAATATATCGGCAACGGTCAACCCTGGGGTCTGAACAAGACCCACTCCCGGGCTCAGGTTCTGCCCCCCTACGAACGCTACGACAAAAAGTCCGGCTGGTACAAGGGCACCGCCAATGCCATCTACCAGAACATCGATTTCATCGACCGCTACGACCCCGAGTACGTGGTAATCCTCTCCGGCGACCATATTTACAAGATGGACTATGCCGAAATGGTGGCCTATCACGAGAAAAATAATGCCTCCTGCACCATCGCCGTCCGGAATGTCCCCCTGAGCGAGGCATCCCGCTTCGGCATTCTGAACACCAACCCCGACAACTCCATTTACGAATTCGAAGAAAAGCCCAAGCAACCCAAGTCTACCAACGCTTCCATGGGCATTTACGTCTTCACCTGGAAGGTGCTGCGGGAAGCGCTGATTGCCGACGAAGAGAATCCCGATTCCTCCAATGACTTTGGCAAGAATATCATCCCCAGCCTCTTAAATGCCGGGCATAAAATGATGGCCTATACTTTCAACGGCTACTGGAAGGACGTGGGTACCATTGACTCCCTGTGGGAGGCCAATATGGAGCTGCTGGGCAAGGAGCCCGAGTTCCAGATTCGGGGCGACGAACGCCATAAAATCAGCGCCCGGAACTCTGCTCTGCCGTCGAGCTATATCGACGAGAACGCCAAGATTTTCAACTCCTTCGTGGCAGAGGGCTCTGAAATCTATGGCACCATCCGCCACAGCGTGATTTCCGTGGGCTGCACCGTGGGCGAGGGTGCTCTGGTGGAGGACAGCGTGGTGATGCCCGGTGTGGTGATTGAGTCCGGCGCCATCGTCCGCCATGCCATTTTGGGCGAGAACAGCCGGGTCTGCCGCAATGCCGTGGTTGGCGGCGCTTACGGTCCCAAGGAAAAGAAGAAAATCAGCGTCACCTCCAAGGGTGCCGTTGTGGAAGAAAACACCGTGCTTGCGCCCGGTGATATGCTGTAAGGAGGGCACCGCCATGAAACTAATGGGCATTATTTTCGCCAACGACGCCACCATGGGCGATTTGACCGGCAAGCGCACCATGGCCAGTTTGCCCTTCGGCGGACGCTACCGCCAAATCGATTTCCATCTGAGCAATATGGCCGCCGCCGGCATCCGCCATGCGGGCATCATCTCCCGGCACAACTATCAGTCCCTGATGAACCACGTGGGTAACGCAGAGGAATGGGGTCTGGAGCTGGGAGAAGGCGGTCTGGAATTTCTGACCCCCTACGCCATGTCCACCTCCGACCGCTACCGGGGCAAGCTGGAGAATCTGTACAATGCAATGGATTTTCTGGAGTACGGCTCCGACGAGGAGGATGAGTATGTGGTCATGGCGGACTCCGCCATTCTGAGCAACATGGATCTGAGCGCCGTGGTTGCCAACCATGTCGCCAGCGGCAAGGACATCACCGTGGTCACCAAGGCAGGGATTGCCAACGGCACAAAGGTGCTGGATTTGGCGGTAAAGCTGGATGCCAAGGGCGAAATCCAGGACATCGCCGTGGACTATGCCGCTCCGGCGGACTACCTGGCCTCTATGGACACCTTTGTGCTGTCCAAGAAATTCCTGAAGCACCAAATCCAGGAGTGCGTGGCCCGCAACCGCTACCACATGGACCGGGATCTGGTCATGGGTCTTTGGCAGAAGGGCTTTGCCACCCTGAATATCTATCAGTTCGAGGGCGTGGCGCTGTTTAATGAATCCGTGGAGGAGTACTTCGCCAACTCTCTGGCGCTACTGGACAAGGACATTCGGCACGACCTGTTCGGGCGGAGCCACCCCGTGTTCACCAAGGTGCGGGATCGGGTGCCCAGCTACTACGGCGAAAACTGCGAGATTGAAAACTGCCTGGTTGCCGACGGCTGCTTCCTGGAGGGCGAGGTGGAGGATTCCATCCTTTTCCGGCAGGTCACCATCGGCGAGGGTGCCGAGGTGGAGCACTGCGTCCTCATGAACGATGCGGTCATCGGCGAGGGTGCACAGCTGGAGTATGTGATTCTGGACAAAAACGTCACCGTCCGCCCCGGCGCCAAGCTGATTGGCACCCCCAAGAACCCCATCATCATCAAGCGAGGAGAAACCGTATGAAAATCGCAATCCTTGCCTCCGAGGGTTCGCCCTATGCCAAATCCGGCGGTCTGGGCGACGTGATGGAGGCACTCCCCTCCGCTTTGGCGAAAATCCGTGGCAACGAGGTGCTGCTGATTTTGCCCTATTACAAGAAAATTAAAGAAAATTCCAAATTCCCCGTGAAGCACCTGGGTCATTTCGAGGTGGGTGTGGGCTGGCGGCAGGCATATGCAGGTATCATGGAGCTCCAGGGTCGCAAGGACGGCGTTACCGTCTGGTTTGTGGACAGCGAGTACTACTTCGGCGCCCGCCCAGGCGCCATCTACGGCGACATCGACGACGGTGAACGCTTTGCCTTCTTCTCCAAGGCCTGCCTGGATGCCATGGCCATTTGGGGCTGGATTCCCGATGTGATTCAGTGCAACGACTGGCAGACCGCCCTGGTACCTACCTATCTGAAGGCCATGTACGGCCACCTATTCCCCAGCACCCGATGCATGTTCACCATCCACAACATCGAGTATCAGGGCTGGGCGGGGCACGATTTCTTCGACGATGTGCTCTATCTACCCTGGGAATGGCGGGGCTGTCTGGACATGAACGGCTCAGTAAATATGATGAAGGCGGCCATTGAAACCGCCGATATGGTCACCACCGTGTCCGAAACCTATGCCCGGGAGCTGATGTACCCCTACTACGCCCACGGCTTGGACACCATCATCGCCGGCGCTGCGTGGAAGCTCACCGGCATCACCAACGGCATCGATGTGAAGACCTTCAATCCGGAAACCGACCCGGCGCTACCCGCCCATTACAATGCCCAGACCCTGTCCGAGGGTAAGGCCGCCTGTAAGGCCGCATTGCAGCAGGAGGTGGGTCTGCCGGTGAAGCCGGACACCCCCTTGCTGGTCATGGTCACCCGTTTGGCAGGGCATAAGGGTCTGGATTTGCTGTGCTACATCGCCCGCAGATTGCTGTGGGAGGAGGATGTGCAGATTCTGATTCTGGGCACCGGTGAGCCCCATTACGAAGGCTTCTTCCGGGAGTTGGCGGCGGAATTCCCCAACAAGGTAGCGGCGAAAATCTCCTTCAACCTGAGTCTGGCGGCACGGATTTACGCCGGCGGCGACATCTATCTGATGCCCTCCAAATCCGAGCCCTGCGGTCTGAGCCAGATGAATGCCATGCGCTACGGCACCGTGCCCGTGGTGCATGCCACCGGCGGCCTGCGGGATACCGTGCCACCGGCGGATGAAAAGGGCCAAGGCGGTCTGGGCTTCACCTTCCAGAGCTATAACGGCGACGATTTCCTGGCTGCGGTGAAGCGGGCAGTGCACCTGTACCGAGACGACCGGGAAGGCTTCCGGGCGCTCCAAAAGCGGGATATGCAGCAGGATTTCAGCTGGACCAAGCCCGCCAAACGGTATATGGAGCTGTTTAAGCAAATGCTGAGCGAATAATTACAAAAGGGAGGGGCAGCCCCTCCCTTTTTGATTTACATATCCTTCTCCATAAACAAACCCCGGGGGCTCCGTTTGAAGTGACCCCAAAAAGTTAGACAAATATTTCTAACTAAAATTGTTTAAGCTGCCGAAAGGGCTTGCTGTCTGTGTAATGCAGGCGGCAAGCCCTTTAATCTTGCCTTGATACGTCTGTTGTTGTAGTAATCGATGTAT